>NZ_JBWKKP010000002.1:401395-495565 GCF_056431485.1 Streptomyces sp. NPDC045899 | reverse complement strand
GCCTCCCGAGATAGCGGACAGATGCTTGGGGGGCCTCTGCCGTCTTGCCCCCCCCTTTCCATCTGGAGACATGGGGGAAGCGGCGGCATCCCCCCCCCCCCCCCCCCCCCCCCCCCGCGGCGTGACAGGACGTGCTGGCCCGCCGGTCGGCCGGACCGGCGCGCGGTGCATCAGACGGCTATTTGGCCGGCTTCCGGCCGGTGATACCGAGGTGGACGACATAGGCCAGGTTCGGCTTCAGCTCGGCCTGCTTCACGCCCCAGCTCTGGAAGCCCTTCTGGTGCGCGGCGACGGCGGCCAGCATCGCGACGAGCGTGCCCGCGACCGCCGCGGCGCTGACGCTCTTGTCGATCCGGCCCTTGGCCTGGAGGTCCTTGACGGCGTCCGTCAGGGAGTTGGTCACGGCGTTGAGGATCTTCATGCGGATCTTGTAGAACCGCTTGTCGCCCTCGGCCGCTCCCAGGTCGACCACCCGCAGGATGGCGTCGTGTTTGCGCCAGAACGAGAGGAAGCCGTCGACCAGGTCCTCCGCCGCCTGTGCGCCGGACTTCCCGGCCCAGGAGCGACCGGCGACCAGATCGGTCAGCCCCGCGCCCTCCTTGGCCATCTCCTCCGCGAGCTCGAGGACGGCGCCCTCGACGTCGGGGAAGTACTGGTAGAACGTCGCCGGCGAGGTCCCTGCCTTGCGTGCGACATCGATGACCTTGACATCTCGGTACGGGGATGAGCTGAGCATCTCGCTGAGGCAGTCGAGCAGCTTCTGCCGTGTCGCCTGCCCGCGGCGACCGGCCACCCGCCCGTCGACGGTGCGTACTTGTCCTGTCATGCCGTCAGCTTACCGAGGGGTGATCAGAGCGCGATTCGGCTGCGTGCAAATGGGGTTAGCGAGGGATGAGAGGGTTTGTCGGGCCTCCTCAGCAGGTCGGAATGGCTTATTCCGGTCGCTTTCCGTCGGGAGACCCCCCGGAGAAGCCGCTCACCCACACGAGTGATTCGTGTTATCAACAGCCTGTGGATAACGATGGTGGATGAGCTGCGCGGAATCCGGCGGCGGCGGTCCGGGATTGGCCGAAAGGTGAGAATTCCGGAGCGGGCGCGGGGAGCGATCCCCCGTTAGCGTGGCAAGAGGGGAAGAACGCTCCCCACAGGAGGACGCGGGAGGATCCGGGACATGGCCGCATTCGCCGAAGGCGTGCCCTGCTGGGCGGACGCGATGCTTCCCGACCTCGAGGCGGGCAAGCGGTTCTACGGCGGACTGTTCGGCTGGACCTTCGACGAGCGGACCACGGACTACGGCTCGTACACCCGCGCCCTGCTCGGCGGGAAGGACGTCGCGGGGCTCGTGCCCAAGCCCGACGGGCGGATGCCGACCGTCTGGAACATCTACTTCGCCACCAGGGACGCCG
The DNA here is from genome assembly GCF_056431485.1 of Streptomyces sp. NPDC045899. Taxonomy (NCBI): domain Bacteria; kingdom Bacillati; phylum Actinomycetota; class Actinomycetes; order Kitasatosporales; family Streptomycetaceae; genus Streptomyces; species Streptomyces sp. NPDC045899. The sequence continues at coordinate 494,159 of NZ_JBWKKP010000002.1, read as the reverse complement.
CCGCGACCGCCGCCCGGATCCGCGAGGCGGGCGGCCGGGTGATCGCCCCGCCGGTGTGGATCGACGACTCCTGTGTGATGGCCACCGCCGCGGACCCGGGCGGCGCGGTCTTCGGACTGTGGCAGGCGGGCAGCCACCCCGGCTTCGCACGGCGCGGCACCCCGGGCTCGTACGGCTGGACCGAGGTCCACACCCGGCAGCCCAGGCCGGTCGACTCCTTCTACCGGGCGGTCTTCGGGTACGGCATGGAGCCCGTCAGTGTGCGCGGGGCCCGCGACACCGGCCCCGGCGAGCCCCGGGACGCCCATGCCCCGGCCGCCGCTCCCGATCTCGTCCTCTGGTCCCCGCGCGGTGAGCCCACCGGGGCCCGGCACGCGATCGGCGGACGGGTCGTGATCGGCGAGCGGTACCCGGCCGAACTGCCCGCACATTTCCTCACGTACTTTGTGGTGGCGGACTGCGACCAGGCGCTGCGCACGGCCCACCGGCTGGGCGGGCGAGTTCTCAATGACCCCGAAGATACGCCGTACGGGCGTTTCGCGGTCCTTGCGGACAATCAGGGCGCGGTCTTCGCCGTGATCGACACCTCGGCGACCGGCCCCTCCGACCCGGAGAGCAGGGCGGGACCGGGCTGAGAGCGAGGTGGCGGCCGTGCCGTCGAACGGGGCGGTGCCCGGCTCCGTATCGCCCGATGACACGACGATTCGCCCCCGGGTTCGCAACCGCCGCCTTCGCCAGAGAGAATGCAGGATGCGTGCCGCCGGACGGTTTGTCGGTGAGACGCTGCACGGGGCTGTACTTTTCCAAGCCCCCACGGGGAGGTGGCAGGCAAGTGGTGGAGCAGCTGACGCAGCACGATCCGAGGCGGATCGGCCCTTTCGAGGTGCTCGGTCGGCTCGGCGCGGGCGGCATGGGGCTGGTCTATCTGGCCCGCTCGGCATCGGGCCGACGGGTCGCGATCAAGACGGTGCGGACCGAGCTCGCCGAGGACCAGCTGTTCCGCGTCCGGTTCACCCGCGAGGTGGAGGCGGCCCGCGCGGTCAGCGGCTTCTACACGGCGGCGGTGGTCGACGCCGATCCGCGCGCGGCGGTGCCCTGGCTGGCCACGGCCTACGTCCCCGCGCCCTCCCTCGAGGAGATCGTCAACGAGTGCGGACCGATGCCCGCCCAGGCGGTGCGCTGGCTGGCGGCCGGAGTCGCCGAGGCGCTGCAGTCCATCCATGGCGCGGGGCTGGTCCACCGGGATCTGAAGCCGTCGAACGTCCTGGTCGTCGAGGACGGCCCGCGCGTGATCGACTTCGGTATCGCCTCCGGTGTCTCGAACACCCGGCTGACGATGACCAACGTCGCCGTCGGTACCCCGGCCTACATGTCGCCCGAGCAGGCGCGTGACTCACGCAGTGTGACGGGCGCGAGCGACATCTTCTCGCTCGGCTCGACCCTGACCTTCGCGGCCACCGGACACGCCCCCTTCCACGGGGCCAACCCGGTGGAGACCGTGTTCATGCTGCTGCGCGAGGGACCGGACCTGACCGGACTCCCCGATGAGCTGCGGCCGCTGATCGAGTCGTGCATGCAGATGGAGGCGGACCGCCGGCCCTCCCCGGCGGACCTCCAGTCGCAGCTGGCCCCACACCTCTTCGCCTCCAACGCCGATGACAGCGGTACGGCCTCGGCCTGGCTGCCCGGCGGCGCCGTCGCGCTCATCGAGCGCAAGCGCAGCGGGCGCAACCAGGTGCGCGGCGGCTCCGTCGCGCGCCCCGCGGCCGGTGGCGGCCGGTCCGCCCCGAGCGGTGGCAGCGGTGGTGCCGGGCGCGCCGCGGCTCCGCTGCCACCGGAGCGTCCGCCCGCACCGCCGCCCTCCTACGCCCAGTCCGCCGGAGCCGGAGCGGCGTCGCCCGGCGGCGCGGGCGGCTGGGAGCCGGTGGGCGTCGGGGACCCGCGCGGTGGGCTGCGCGCCCCGGAGGCCGCGAGCCCGCCGAGCGCGCTGGGCTCCATCGGCCCCGGGCGGCACGCCGCCCCCGCCGGACCGTCCTCCGCCGTACCGTCCGCGCCCCTGCCCGCCGCGACCGACGGCGCGGTGCGGCTGCCCGGTTCACAGGTGCCGATCGGGCCCGGCCTGCGGGCCGCCGACACCCGCGATCCGCAGGCGCGGCAGGACACCGGCCCCGCCACCGGCTGGGTGCGCCCGCCCGAGGGTATGACCACCGGCGGGGTGAACGGCGGGGAGGCCGCGGCCACGGCCGCCGTGCCGCCGCCGTCCCACGCGGCGTCCGCCGACGCGGCCGACGGACCGGGCGGCGCGGGTGCCCCCGGGCGCTGGCGGCCCTGGCGGTTCCGGATGTCCAATGACGTCTGGGGCACTCCGGCCGTCGCCGGTAATCTGCTCTATGTCACCTCCTTCGAGGTGCACGCGCTGGATGTGGGCACCGGGCGGCGGCAGTTCAAGACCCGTGACGTGGCCTGGGCGATGGCCGTGGCCAACGGCCGGATCCACGCCTCCGACGGTCCGACGCTCTACGCGCTGGACGCGGAGGACGGCGCCGAGCGCTGGCGGCTGTCCACCGACGGCTGGGTCTACTCGCTCACGGTGGACCGCGGCACGGTGATCACCGGCACCCGTGGCGGCGGCGTCCAGGCGTGGGAGGCGGCCAACGGCGAGTTGCTGTGGGAGAAGCAGGGCCTCCAGACGGACTTCGAGACGCCCGAGTCCGGGCCGGTCATCCACGACGGCACGGTCTATGTGTGGGCGGACGCGCGGCTGCGCGCCCTGGAGGCGCGCACCGGCGCGGAGCGCTGGTCCTACCCGATCGGTGACGCGGCGTCCTGTGGCGGGGTGCCGATGCGGCTGCTGTCGGCGCCCGACGGCGTCGTCTACGTCACCGCCGGAACCCGGGTGCTGGCCATCGACATCGCGCGCGGCGAGGTGCGGTGGCGCTTCGAGGCGCCCGCCGTCTTCCTGTGCGCGCCCGCGTACGCACCGGGGCCCGCGGTGACCGGCGGCGGTATCTACATCGCCGACTACCTCGGCACGGTCTACGCGCTGGACGCGGCGAACGGCCGCGACCGCTGGCGGATCGCCACCGAGTCGCGCCAGTCGATCGAACCGGTGCTGGTCGCCGACGGTTCGGTGCATCTGGGCAGCGGCAGCGCGCTGTACACCCTCGACGCGGTCACCGGCACCCCCAAGTGGCGGTTCGCCGCCGGCGGCGAGGTCATCGGCTCCCCGGTCGTCGCGGACGGGCGCGTCCACTTCGGTTCGGCCGACCACTGTCTCTACACGGTGGACGCGGCGGGCGGGCAGCTGCGCTGGAAACTGGCCACCGGCGGTGAGATCACCGGGTCCCCGGTGGCCGCCGGGGGTGTGGTGTACGCGTGCAGCAAGGACCGCTGTGTCTACGCGCTGGACGCGGTGAAGGGCACCGGGCAGTCCCGGCCTCCGGCCAACCGCCCCTGAGGAACGGTCTCGTCCGCCCGGAACCGCAGTGACGGACGAGATCGTCTCCGCCTACCAGGAGCCGGGCCGGACCCCGATGTGACTTTGGGGTAGGAAGTGCCGTTGCTAGGGTGGCGTGCACTTGTCAACTGACGTCCGGTTGGCTTGTTTGTGCCGTTCAACGGGGGAGAATTCCATGCAACGCCGTTCTGTACGCCTGCTCGCCGTCACCCTCATCGGGCTGATGGCGCTCACCGGATGCGGGAAGAAGGGCCGGGGCAGCAGCAGCCACGGCGGTGGGCTGGGCGGCTTCAGCTCCGGTGGCAGCGGCGGTGACTCCCCGGCGTCCGACCCCAGCGGTCTGCCCAGCGGTGTGCCCACCGACCTGCCCTCGGGGATCTCGTCGGGCGGATCGTCGTACTCCCCGGGCTACCCGTCCCCGTCCAGCTCGTACAGCTACTCCCCGCCGGCCACCTACAACCCGGACGCCACGACCGAGACCAGCGGCTCCAACTGCCGCTACGACCAGTCCACCGGGCAGTTCAAGTACGACGTGAAGGTCACCAACACCGACCCCAGCCGCAGCTTCCGCTACTCGGTCAGCGTGAGCTGGAACGAGTACGTGGGCGAGGGGCTGCTCGGCTACGACAGCACCTATGTGACCGTGCTGCCGGGCCAGAGCGAGACCCTCACCGCCAGCGACAGCTACACCATCACCAAGCGGACCCAGTACACCTGCCAGGTCAGCTCGGCCAGCAAGTCCCCGGCCAGCTGAACCGGGTGGACCGGCCATCGGTCCGACCGCCGCGTCAGCGGAGCCGGAAGCCGGGCGTACGGGCCGCGAACCGCGCGGCCTGGCGCTCCGGCGGCAGGTTCCCCAGCGCGATCAGCTGCGGGGCGTGGGCGAGCGCCTGGTGCAGTGCGGCCTCCTTGGCCGTCCACAGCGCCCGTACCGTCCCCTGCACCGCCTCCGTCGGGTACGACGCCAGGACGGAGGCGGCGCGCACGGCCGCCGCCGTGGCCTCGCCGGCCGGAACCACCTCACTCACCAGGCCCGTCTCATACGCCCGCCGGGCCGAGACCCGCTCCGCGGTGCCCATCAGCGCCATCCGCGCGACCTCGCCGAACGGCATCCGCTGGGCCATGAGGACGGCCTCGTAGGCGCTGACCATGCCATAGCTGGTGTGCGGGTCGAAGAAGGCCGCGGTCTCGTCGGCGACGATGAACTCGGCCTCGCCCAGCAGGTAGAACGCCCCGCCGCAGGCCATTCCGGCCACCGCCGCGACCACCGGTTTCCACAGGTCGTTCGTCTTCGGACCGACCGTGCGCAGCGGATCGTCCAGGGCGTAGGGCGACGGCGGCTGCGGCACCTCGGCCGAGCGGTCGATCCCGGTGCAGAAGGCCCGGCCGCCCGCGCCGGTGAGCACCACGGCGCGGACCGACTCCTCGAAGCGGAAGCGGCGCCAGACGGCGATCAGTTCACCGGCGGTCTCCAGGTCGATGGCGTTGTGCCGTGCGGGGCGGTCCAGGGTGACCACCGCGACACCGTCCTCCCCGGTCCTGACACATACCGTCACGGCCGCTCCAACAGCCAGCGCACCATGGCCGGTCCGTCCGCGGGCCGGTGGAAGACCGCCCTGACCGGGGCGCCGATCCGGATCCGCCCGGGGTCCACCGAGTCCAGCGGGGCGTCGGCGGACGCGACGACATTTCCCACCAGCCGGATCCGCGGATGTTCGGCCAGCTCCACCAGCACCACGTTGTAGGGGGCCTGCGCGGCATAGCCGGGCAGCAGCGGCGGATGGGGCAGGACATAGGACCAGATCCGGCCACGGCCGCTGGTCCGCTTCCACCGGTGCTCGAAGGACTGGCAGGACGGGCAGCAGGGCCGTGGCGGGAACCGCGGCACGGCACAGCCGGCGCAGGTCTGGACGCGCAGTTCGCCGCGCGCCGCGTAGTCGAAGAAGGGTGCGCCGTCCTCGTCCGGGACGGGCTGGAGCAGTTCGGCCGACATACGCTCAACTCCTCAGCAGCAGGGCGGATGTGGGAACCCCCTCACCCGCCGTGACCAGGCAGGTGGTGGCGCCGGGGACCTGTGCGGTGCTGGTGCCGCGCAACTGGCTGACCCCCTCGGTGATCAGGTTGAAACCGTGGACGTACGCCTCGCTGAGCCCGCCGCCGCCGGTGTTGAGCGGCAGCCGTCCGCCGATCTCCAGCGCGCCGCCCTCGGTGAACGCGGCGCCCTCGCCCCGCCCGCAGAAGCCGTACCCCTCCAGCGACAGCGGGATCAGGGCGGTGAAGGCGTCGTAGATCTGGGCCACGTCCACGTCCTGCGGTCCGAAGTCGGCGCTCTTCCACAGTCGGCGGGCGGCGGTCCAGGAAGGGCCGGAGAGCGGGTCGTCGTTCCAGTAGTTGACCATCCCGTGGTGCTGGGCGGGCAGCCCCTGTGCGACGGAGTGGACGTAGACGGGGCGCCGCCGGCAGTCGCGCGCCCGCTCGGCGGAGACCACCACGCAGGCCAGTGCGCCGTCCGTCTCCAGACAGTTGTCGAACAGGCACAGCGGTTCGCTGATCCAGCGCGCGGTCATATACATCTCGCGGGTCAGGGGGCGTTCGTACATCATCGCGGCCGGGTTCTGGTTGGCCCGGTTGCGGCAGGCCAGGGCGACGTTGAAGAAGTGGTCGCGGGTGGCGCCGTACTCGTGCATATAGCGCCGGGCCAGCATCCCGATCTCGTCGGCGGGGCGCAGCAGCCCGTACGGCCGGGTCCACTGTCCCGGGGTCGGCAGCTGGGCCCGGGTGTTGGTCCACGGCCGCGGTCCGCTGCCGCGTTTGCGGGAGCGCCAGGCCACGCCGACCTCGGCCTGTCCGGTGGCGATGGCGGCGGCGAGATGGGCGACGGTGGCACAGGAACCACCGCCGCCGTAACCGGCCTTGGCGAAGAAGGTCACCTCCCCGGCGCCGATCGCCTTGGCGACCTCGACCTCGTCGGTCTCCTCCATGGTGTACGAGGCGAAGGCGTCCACCTCGGACGGGGCGATCCCGGCGTCGTCCAGCGCGGCGAGGATCGCCCGGCAGGCCAGGGCCTTCTCGGACTCGGGGAGCCGTCTGGCGAAGGGCGTCCGGCCGATCCCGGCTATCGCCGTCGCGTCTTTCAGGGTCGCCGCCATCGCCACCTCCGTGGTCGAGGTTCCCCGGTGCCCGCGGTCACCGGTGCTGACAGCGGGGAAGGGTACCGCTAATCTGACGGACAGTCAGCTATCGGTCTGCTGGTGAGGTCCGGGCGCGGCCCGGCGGGAGGCGGCTCATGGCGGAGGACACCATCCCGGCGCTGGTGCGGACGGCGGCCGGTCGGTACGGCACGGACGAGGCCGTGGTCGAGGGACGCTCCCGGATCTCCTACGCGGAGCTGGGCGCGCGGATCGAACGGGCCGCCGCGGCCTGCCTCGCCTCGGGCGTGGCACCCGGCGACCGGATCGCGGTCTGGGCACCCAACACCACCGACTGGATCGTGGCGGCGCTGGGCGCGGTCACCGCGGGCGGGGTGCTGGTCCCGGTCAACACCCGCTTCAAGGGCGCCGAGGCCGCGTACGTACTGCGCCGCACCCGCGCCACCCATCTGTTCGTCACCGGTACCTTCCTGGGCACCTCCTACGTGGCATCGCTGCGCAGGGCGGCCGGCCAGGGGCCGGGCGACGGTCCGCTCCCGGGCCTCCCGGAACTGCGGGAGGTGGTCGTCCTCGCCGATGACGCCCCGGACGACTTCCGCACCTGGAAGGAGTTCCTGGCCACCGGTGCCGGCGTGCCGGACTCGGCGGTACGGGACCGGGCGGACGCGATACGCCCCGACGACCCCTCCGACATCACCTTCACCTCGGGCACCACCGGCGAACCCAAGGGTGTGGTGATCACCCACGCCCAGACCGTACGGGTCTACCGCCACTGGAGCGAGATCGCCGGGCTGGTGCCGGGCGACCGCTACCTCATCGTCAACCCGTTCTTCCACACCTTCGGCTACAAGGCCGGGATCATCGCCTGTCTGCTGCGCGGCGCCACGATGGTGCCGCAGCCGGTGTTCGGCGTGGAGACAGCGCTCGCCAACATCGCGGCCGAACGCATCAGCGTGCTGCCCGGACCGCCCACCCTCCACCAGTCGCTCCTGGACCATCCGGCGCGCGCGGCCCATGACCTGTCAGCGCTGCGCCTGGTGGTGACCGGCGCCTCCGTCGTCCCGCGGGAACTGGTGGACCGGCTCCGCGGTGAACTGGGCATCGCCACCGTACTGACCGCCTACGGGCTGTCGGAGGCGTCCGGCACGGTCAGCATGTGCCGTCGCGGCGATCCCCCGGAGACCGTCTCGGGCACCTCCGGACGTGCCATCCCGGACACCGAGATCAAGGTGGTCGGGCCGAACGGTGCCGCGCTGCCGCCGGACACCCCGGGCGAGGTCCTGGTCCGCGGCTACCACGTGATGCGGGGCTACTTCGAGGACGAGAGGGCCACCGCCCGCGCGATCACCCCGGACGGCTGGCTGCGGACCGGTGACATCGGGGTGCTGGACCCCGGGGGCAATCTCCGGATCACCGACCGGATCAAGGACATGTTCATCGTCGGCGGCTTCAACGCCTATCCCGCCGAGATCGAGCGGCTGATCGCGCGCCACCCGGATGTGGCCGACGTGGCCGTGATCGGCATCCCTGACCCCCGGCTGGGCGAGGTGGCCAAGGCGTACGCCGTCCGCCGCCCCGGGGCCACGCTGACCGCGGACGATCTGATCGCCTGGTCGCGACGGGAGATGGCGAACTACAAGGTGCCCCGGCAGGTGGAGTTCCTGGCCGCCCTGCCGCGCAACGCCGGCGGGAAGGTGCTCAAGACGGCACTGCGGGCGCGCTGAGACGGGGCGCGCCGGGAAGGCCGTATGCGGTCGCGTACGGGACTCCTCTCACGGCCGGCTGTTTCCGGCGCTTCGAGAGCCCTTCGCGGACCGTGGCACCGGTGTCGGTGCCAGGGCCGAGCCGGCCGGGAGAGAGAGCGGTGCGGACGCGGGGTGCGTCAGCGGGGGTCGGGGGCGGGGGCGTGGTCGTCCATGGGGGAGAACGCGACATCCGCACCGTTCCCGGCCGAGGCGCTGATCACCGGGGCGTGGTCATCGGCGAGGGTCATCGTGCCGGCCATCGCCGGTGCGGCGAATCCTGCGGCCAGTGCTGCCGAAAGGGCAGCTATGACAAAGGTCTTGCGGGTACGAGACATTTCCAGGCACCTCCGTGCGGGGCTCAAATTGCCATTCCATAATGCAAATGAATGGCCGGGACGTACTCATGTTCGGCCAAGTGGCAGGAAACGGCCAGAAGTCTGGCGCGAAAAGAGGTGTCCCGGCCTACGCGGTTTGCGGACGTGCATATTCCGGCGCGCGCGAAGGGGACCGATCGCCGACGGCATCCCCTCCCCGTCGTCGGCGCCCGGCCCCCGTCGTGTCCCCCGTGGTGAATCCCCCGTTGGTGGTTCCCCCGTTGTCCCCCCTCGTTGTTCCCCCGTTGTTCCCCCGTGGTGGTGCTGTGTTGCATGGTGCGACCGCCCCCCTCAACGGCCGCTCCCGTCAACCACCGCTCCGAGAAGCGGTGGTTGAGGTCTCGTGGTGATGCTCCTCGTGTGCCGCTCTACCCCTTGCCCGCCAGCGGCGGGGGAGTGGGCGAGTGCTCGTCCTGGGTTCGGATGGCGCTGGGATCGGCACCCTCACCCTCACCCTCGCCACCGGCGGCCGTGACCTTCGGCGGTGCCGGCGAGTGCTCGTCACCCGCGACCAGCTTGGGCGGGGCGGGCCAGTGCTCGTCCTTGGTGGCCAGCTGTGGAGGCGCCGGAGAGTGCTCGTCCTTGGTCGTCAAGGGCTTCGGAACCGGCGAGTGCTCGTCCATGGGCCGGTAGGCGTCGGACTCGGGCTTCTTGGATTCGCTCATCGCACTCAACTTCCTCTTGGTTGGCGGGGTGTGCGACGCCCGCCCGGCGACTCCCCCGTGGGTCGCCGGACAGGCGCCTCAGAGCCGCTCACCTTACGGTGGGGGCCTGACAACCGACCCGCCTGCCCCCCGCGGGGACGGATCGACTGCACTAAGCCTGGCGTCCGGCGATAAACGATTGATGAACGGGGGCGCGTCGAGCCGTTATGCGGTCGGAGCGGGGGCCAGCAGCACCCGCACCTCGTCCGCCTCGGCGGTGCCCAGCCCCTCGTGAATGGCCAGCGCCTCCTGCCAGCACGCCTCGGCGCGGCCGGTCTGCCCGATCTCCAGCAGGGCACGGCCGAGCACGGTGAGCACGATGGCCCGCCGCCACTCCCCGCCGATACCCCGCAGGGCCAGGGCCTGCTCCGCATGGGCCGCCGCCCGGTCGGGCCGGTGCGCTCCCAGATGGGCCTCGGCGAGCCGCTGGTGGACCATGCCCTCCCACAGCGGCTGACGGGTCTCCCGGAAGAGGGCGAGCGCCTCGGTCAGCCGCTCCACGGCCTCCACGGAGCGGTCGGCGCGGGTGAGCGCCATGCCCAGCGCGTACTTGCCGTTGGCCAGCCGCAGCACATGCCCCAGTGCCTGGTAGATGTCCACGCCCTGCTGGGCCAGTTCGACCGCGGTGGTGGTGCGGCCCTGCGCGGTGTGCACCCGGGAGAGGTTGCACAGCGCGCTCGCCTCGCCCGGCCGGTTGCGGTCCTCGCGGAACCCGCCGATGGCCTGGAGGAGATGGGCCTCCGCCTCCTCGTACCGGCGCAGGTTGAGGGCGATGATGCCGCGCTGGTTGGGCACGCGTGTGGTGGGGACCGGGTCCTTCGTGGCCATCCCCAGCATCATGGCCCGCTTGGCCTCCTCCTCCGCGAGCGCGTACTTCGCCCCCAGACTGAGCGCATGGGTCAGCGAGGTCTGCGCCCGTCCCTCGGCCTGGTGGTCCCCGGCGTCGTGGGCGGCCTTGCTCACCACCGTGGCGACCAGTTCGTAGCGGCGCGCGTTGGCCCCGGACTCGGCGACGTCGGCGGCCGCCATCAGGAGGTCGGCCGCCCGGCGCAGAGTGGCCCCGGAGGCACACTGCTGGGCACAGGCCAGCAGGCAGTCGGCCTCGGTGAACAGCCAGTCGAGGGCGGCGTCCTGGGAGGCGAAGTCCACCCCGGGGTGCTCGGTGGGCGCCAGGTGGTCCACCATCCGGTCGCCTGGGCGCTCCATCCCGTACACCCGGGAGGCCATGGCGAGGTAGAAGTCCAGCAGCCGGGACAGTGCCGACTGGCGGTCGGCCGGGGGCTGGTCGCGCTCGGCGCAGTCACGCGCGTAGAGCCGGACCAGATCGTGGAAGCGGTAGCGGCCGGGCGCTGCGGACTCGAGCAGCGAGGTGTCGACGAGGGCCTCCATCAGCTCCTCGGCGTCGTACGGGTCGAGGTCGAGCAGGGCGGCCGCGGCGGTGAGGGAGATGTCGGGTCCTTCGGCGAGGCCGAGGAGGCGGAAGGCGCGGGCTTGTTGGGGTTCGAGTTGTCCGTAGCCGAGTTCGAAGGTGGCTTTGACGGCGAGGTCTCCGGCGCGTAGTTCGTCCAGGCGGCGGCGTTCGTCGGCGAGTTTGCGGGCGAGGGTGGAGACGGTCCAGGTGCGGCGGGAGGCGAGCCGGGAGGCGGCGATCCGGATCGCCAGCGGCAGGAAGCCACAGGCCGCCACCACGTCCATCGCCGCTTTGCGCTCGGCGTCCACCCGCTCCCTGCCGACGATCCGGGTGAAGAGGAGCAGTGCCTCCTCCGGGCTCATCACATCCAGGTCCACCAGGTGGGCGCTCTCCAGGTCCACCATGCGGGTGCGGCTGGTGATCAGAGCCGCGCAGCCTTCGGTGCCGGGGAGGAGCGGGCGTACCTGGGCGGCGTCGCGGGCGTTGTCGAGCAGGGTGAGGACGCGGCGGCCGTCGAGGGTGGAGCGGTAGAGCGCCGCCCGCTCCTCGAGTTCGTCCGGAATGGCGGTGTCGGGGATGCCGAGGGCGCGCAGGAACGCGCCGAGCACGGCGTCCGGTTCGGCGGGTACGGGGCCCGCGCCCTGGAGATCCACGTACAGCTGACCGTCGGGGAACCGGGTGCGGGCGGTGTGGGCCACGTGAACGGCGAGCGTGGTCTTGCCGACGCCGCCGATTCCCGCGACGGCCGACACCGCCATGACGCGTCCCTCATCGGTCGTCAGATGTTCACTCAGTTCATCGACGAAGGCGGTGCGGCCGGTGAAGTCGGCCACGGTCGCGGGCAGCTGGGCGGGACGTACGAAGACCGCCCCGGTCAGCTGGGTCTCGGCCGTCTCCACCGGGGCGGCCAGCGCCGCGTCGGCCTGGAGGATGCGGGAGTGCAGTTCGGAGAGCTCCGGGCAGGGATCGACCCCGAGTTCCTCGGCGAGCAGCGCACGGGTGTCGGCGTAGACGGCGAGTGCCTCGGCCTGGCGTCCGCCGCGGTACAGGGCAAGCATGAGCAGCTCGCGCAGCCGCTCGCGCAGCGGATGGGCGACGGTGAGCGCGGTCAGTTCGGAGACCGCCTCGGTGTGGTGGCCGAGTTCGAGGTCCAGCTCCAGCCGGGCCTCGATGAGTCCCAGATGGAATTCCGAGATCCGGACGCGCTGCGTCTCGGCGTACGGACCCGGTACCCCGGCCAGCGGCTCGCCCTCCCACAGGTCGAGGGCCTGGGCGAGCAGTTCGCGGGCGCGTACGCGGTCCCCGGAGTGCTGTGCCTTCTCCGCCTCGGTGGCCAGCTGCTCGGCGACATCGATATCGAGGGCACCCAGGCCGACCCGGATCGCGTAACCGCCGGATTCGCTCACCAGGATGTCCGCGTTACCGCCGAACGCCTTGCGGAGCCGGGAGGCGTAGGTGCGCAGGGCGGCGATGGCCGCGTCCGGCGGGTCCTCGCCCCACAGCCCGTCCACCAGCTCCGGGGCGGTGACGGTGCGGCCGCCGCGCAGCAGCAGCGCGGCGAGCAGCGCACGCTGCTGCGGTGAACCCGTGGTGAGCGGCTCCTCGCCCTCCCAGCCCCGGACGGGTCCGAGCACGGTGAAGCGCAAGGGCTGCTCCCGCACCTGCTCCTTGCCGCCGGCCATGGTCTCCCCCTGCCTGTGCTTCCCGGTCGCACGGGTCAGTTTGCCTTGTCGGCGCCCCTTACGTCAGTAGGGGCCTGTCCTCTCCACAGGGTCTGCCAGAGTTGGCGGCCTGACCTCAGTTGCCGTTCCATCAGATCGTGCTGGGTGTTTCAGCCATGCTGCACCGTGATCAACCGGGCTACCCCTGGCCGAGAATGACGTCCGATCGATCGGCCCCTGGGTTCCCTCCTCCGGCCATCAGGCGGTCCACCTCGTGGATCTCCGATGAGCCCAGCCGTTCGTAGATGGTCCGCGCCTCCCGCCAGCACTCCCGCGCCCGGTCCCGCTGTCGCATCGCGTTCAGCGCCTTCCCCAGCAGAGTGAGGAAGGCAGCGCGGCGCCCTTCGCCGCCGAGGCCGCCGAGGGCCAGGGCGCGTTCGGCGTGCTCCGCCGCCGGGGCCGGGCGCTCCGCGGCGAGATGGGTTTCGGCCAGCCGGAAATGTGTCATCCCTTCCCACAACGGCTGACGATTCTCGCCGAAAATCCGCAGCGCGTGCGTGAGCCTGCTCAGCGCCTCGTCGGTCCGGCCGGTGCGGGTGAGGGCGATCCCGAGGACGTACATGCCGTTGGCGAGCCGCAGCGGGGCGCCGAGCCGCTGGTACATCGACAGTGCCTGTTCGGCCAGTTCCACCCCGGCCCGGGTGCGGCCGGTGTCGAGGTGGAGGCGGGCGAGGTTGGACAGCGCGCTGGCCTCGCCGGGTTCGTTGGCGTCCGCGCGGAAGGCGTCGAGCGCCTGCACGAGATGGTCCTCGGCACGGGCGAAGTGGCCCTGGTAGCAGGCGATGATGCCGCGCTGGTTGGGGACGCGGGACGCCAGCATCGGGTCCCCGGCCAGCGTGCCCAGCTCCAGTGCCCGGCGCATCTCCTGTTCGGCCTGGTCGAAGCGGCCGGTGGAGTGGTACAGGTGCCCCAGCGAGAAGCGGGCGCGCGCCTCGGTACGGGTGTCCCCGGCCGCGCCGGCCGCCTCAGCGATCGCCCGTGCGGTCACCTCGTACTGCCGGGAGTTGGTCCCGGACTCGGCGAGGTCGAGGGTGGCCATGAGCAGGTCGGCGGCCCGGCCGCGCAGGCTGTTCCCGACGCACTGCCGGGCGCAGGCGATCAGCCCGTCGGCCTCCGCGAACAGCCAGTCCAGTGCCGCGTCCTGGCCGGGGAAGGTCAGACCCGGGTGGCCGGTCGGCGCCAGATGGTCCACGGTGCGGTCCCCGGGCCGCTCCAGCGCGTAGACCCGTGCCGCCGTCGCCAGGTAGAAATCCATCAGCCGGGCGAGGGCGGCGTGCCGGTCGGCGGCGGGCTGGTCGCGCTCGGCGCGGTCGCGCGCGTAGAGCCGGACCAGATCGTGGAAGCGGTAGCGGCCGGGCGCGGGGGACTCCAGCAGGGAGGTGTCGACGAGGGCCTCGATCAGCTCCTCGGCGTCGTACGGGTCGAGGTCGAGCAGGGCCGCCGCCGCGGCGGCGGAGATGTCGGGCCCTTCCGCGATCCCCAGCAGGCGGAAGGCGCGTGCCTGTTCGGGGTGGAGTTGTCCGTAGCCCAGCTCGAAGGTGGCCTCGACGGCGAGATCCCCGGCGCGCAGCTCGGTCAGACGGCGGCGCTCGTCGGCCAGTTCACGGGCGAGGGTGGCCACCGTCCAGCCGGTCCGGGAGGCCAGCCGGGAGGCGGCGATGCGCAGGGCGAGCGGCAGGAAGCCACAGGCCGCCACCACGTCCGTGGCGGCCTTGGGTTCGGTTTCCACCCGTTCCTCGCCGACGATCCGGGTGAAGAGGAGCAGCCCCTCGTCGGGACTCATCACATCCAGGTCGAGCAGGTGGGCGCTCTCCAGGTCCACCATGCGGGTGCGGCTGGTGATCAGAGCCGCGCAGCCTTCGGTGCCGGGGAGGAGCGGGCGTACCTGGGCGGCGTCGCGGGCGTTGTCGAGCAGGGTGAGGACGCGGCGGCCGTCGAGGGTGGAGCGGTAGAGCGCGGCCCGCTCGTCCAGGCCCTCCGGGACGGCGGTGTCGGGGATGCCGAGGGCGCGCAGGAAGGCGCCGAGCACGGCCTCCGGTTCGGTGGGGTCGGCGTCGGTGCCCTGGAGGTCGACGTAGAGCTGGCCGTCGGGGAAGTGGTGACGGGTGTGGTGGGCCACGTAGACGGCGAGTGTGGTCTTGCCGACCCCGCCGATCCCCGCGACTGCTGACACGGCCATGACACTCCCGCAGGTCAGCTGCTCGCGCAGCTGGGTGGCGAAGGTCGCCCGCATGGTGAACTCGGGGGTGACGAGGGGGAGCTGGGCGGGCCGGAGCAGGGTGGGCCCGGCCGACCGCTCATCGACGCCGGACAGCGGGGTGAGCCCCGGGTCCGCCCGGCGGATGCGCGAGTGCAGCTCGCTGAGTTCGGGACGGGGGTCCACACCCAGCTCCTCGGCGAGCAGCCGCCGGGTGTCGGCGTAGACGGCGAGCGCCTCGGCCTGGCGTCCGCCGCGGTACAGGGCGAGCATCAGCAGCTCGCGCAGCCGCTCCCGAAGCGGATGGGCGGCGGTGAGGCCGGTGAGCTCGGAGACCGCCTCGGCGTGGTGGCCCAGGGCGAGATCGAGGTCGAGCCGGGTCTCCAGGAAGGACAGTCGCCGCTCCTCCAGCCGTACCCGCTGGGTCTCCGCGAACGGGCCGGGCACCCCGATGAGCGGTTGGCCGTCCCAGAGGGCGAGCGCCTCGGTGATGAGGCCGTGCGCGCGGGCGCGGTCGCCGCGGTGGTGGGCGCGCTCCGCCTCGGTGGCCAGGCGCTCGGCACGCGCCGCGTCCAGCGCGTCCGCGTCGGCCCGGATCGCGTAGCCGCCGGATTCGCTCACCAGGATCTCCGCGTCCGGCCCGAAGGCCCGGCGGAGCCGGGAGGCGTAGGTGCGCAGGGTGGCGATGGCCGCGTCCGGCGGATCGTCCCCCCACAGTCCGTCCACCAGCTCGGCCGCCGTGGCGGTGCGTCCGCCGCGCAGCAGGAGCGCGGCGAGCAGCGCGCGCTGCTGCGGTGAACCGGTGGTGAGCGCTTCGTCACCGCGCCAGGCCCGGACGGGTCCGAGCACCGCGAACCGTAAGGGCCGCTCGTGCAGTTGCCCGTTGTCACCGGCCATGGTCTCCCTGCCTGCCGTTCTCGACCCCGCGGGGCCAGTCTGCCGTGCCCGGGACTCCGCCCGGCGGTCGCGTCCCGTGCCGCCGGGGGTCACAGCGGAGCCGGCCCGTCGGGACGGCCGAGGCCGCTGGACCAGGGGGCGGCCTCCCGCAGCGGATCCCGGGTCATCGGGATCCCGCTCCCCGCCCCGGGCGGCAGCAGCGGGACGCACGCGCCCAGCAGCCGGCGTATCTCGGTCAGCTCCGGGGAGCGCAGCCGCTCGTAGATTGCTCCGGCCTCGCGCCAGCACTCGCGGGCGCGGTCGGTCTGCGCGGTCGCGATCAGGGCCTTTCCCAGCACCGTCAGGATGGAGGCGCGCCGCCACTCACCGCCGAGGCCGCCGAGGGTCAGGGCACGTTCGGCGTGCTGGGCCGCACGGGCGGGCCGGTCGGCGGCCAGCAGGGCCTCGGCCAGCCGGAGGTGGGTCATCCCCTCCCACAGGGACTGCCGCGCCTTGCGGAACAGCTCCAGCGCCTGGTTCAGCAGGGTCAGGGCCTCGTTCGTCCGGCCGGTGCGGGTGAGGGCGATCCCGAGGACGTACATGCCGTTGGCCAGGCGCAGCGGGGCGCCGAGCCGCCGGTAGATCGACAGTGCCTGTTCGGCCAGTTCCACCCCGGCCTGGGTACGACCGGTGTTGAGGTGGAGACGGGCGAGGTTGGACAGGGCGCTGGCCTCGCCGGGTTCGTTGGCGTCCGCGCGGAAGGCGTCGAGCGCCTGGTACATCAGCCTCTCGGCGTCCTCGTGATGGCCCTCGCCCATGCTGATGATCCCGAGCCGGTTCGGCGCGCGGCAGGCCACCAGCGGATCCCGGCCGAGCAGCTCCAGGGCCCTTCGCAGTTCCAGCACGGCCTGGTCGAACCGGCCGGTGAAGCTGTAGAGATGGCCCAGCGCCGACCGGGCGCGGGCCTCGGTGCGCGAGTCGGCCGCCGCGTGGGCCGCCTCGCTGATCGTCCGGGCGGCGGCCTCGTACTGCGGCGACTTGGCGCCGGACTCGGCGAGGTCGAGGGTGGCCATGAGCAGGTCGGCCGCACGGCCCCGGGTGGTCTCTCCGGTGCACTGCCGGGCGCAGGCGATCAGACAGTCGGCCTCGGTGAACAGCCAGTCCAGTGCGGTGGCCGAGGAGTCGAAGGAGAGCCCGGGGTGGTCGGTGTGCGCGAGGTGGTCGACGGTGCGGTCGCCGGGGCGCTCCAGGGCGTAGACCCGTGCCGCGGTGGCCAGGTAGAAGTCCAGCCGCCGGGAGAGCGCGGTGTCCCCCTCCTCCGGCGGACGGGCGTCCCGGCCGGCGCACTCGCGCGCGTAGAGCCGTACGAGGTCGTGGAAGCGGTAGCGGCCGGGGACCGCGGACTCCAGGAGTGAGATGCCCATGAGCGAGGACAGCAGGTCCTCGGTGGGCCCGGCGTCCAGGTCGAGGGTGGCTGCCGCGGCGGTGAGGGAGATGTCGGGTCCTTCGGCGAGGCCGAGGAGGCGGAAGGCGCGGGCTTGTTGGGGTTCGAGTTGTCCGTAGCCGAGTTCGAAGGTGGCTTTGACGGCGAGGTCTCCGGCGCGTAGTTCGTCCAGGCGGCGGCGTTCGTCGGCGAGTTTGCGGGCGAGGGTGGAGACGGTCCAGGTGCGGCGGGAGGCGAGCCGGGAGGCGGCGATCCGGATCGCCAGCGGCAGGAAGCCACAGGCCGCCACCACCTCCATGACGGCCGGGCGCTCGACCGTGGCGCGTTCCTCGCTCACGATCTGGGCGAAGAGGGTGAACGCCTCCGCAGGGTTCAGTACATCGAGGTCTATCAGATGGGCTCCCGGCACCCCCGCCATCCGCGCACGTCCGGTGATCAGGGCGGCGCAGCCCGGTGCCCCGTCCGGGAGCAGCGGGCGTATCTGGGCGGCGTCGCGGGCGTTGTCGAGCAGCACGAGGACCCGGCGGGTGCCGAGGGCCGCGCGGTAGAGGGCGGAGCGCTTCTCGACGCCGTCGGGGATCGCGGAGTCGGGGGTGCCCAGCGCCCGCAGGAAGGCGCCCAGGACGGACTCCGGGTCGGCCGGGGCGCCGCCGGTTCCCCGGAGGTCCGCGTACAGCTGGCCGTCGGGGAAGTGAGACCGCGCGCCGTGGGCGACATGGACGGCCAGCGCGGTCTTGCCGATCCCTCCGGTGCCCGCGACGGCCAGTACGGCTGAGGGTGTGCCGGGGGGTGCGGTGAGTCGTCCGCCGATCTCCCGGACCACTTCGGCGCGGCCGGTGAAGTCGGCCACCGCTGCGGGGAGCTGGGCGGGGCGCACGACGGAGGCTCCGCTTCCGTGGGCGGTGCCGGGGCTCTTGCCCGTCGGGACGGCCAGCCCGTCGTCGCCGTCGAGGATGCGCTGCTTGAGCCGGGCCAGGGACTCTCCCGGGGGTCGGTCGCACTCCTCGGCGAGCAGCCGCCGGGTGTCGGCGTAGACGGCCAGCGCCTCGGCCTGGCGTCCGCCGCGGTACAGGGCCAGCATCAGCAGCTCGCGCAGCCGCTCCCGAAGGGGGTGGGTGGCCGAGAGGGCGGTCAGCTCCGAGACGACCTCGGTGTGGCGCCCGCTCTCCAACTCCAGTTCGATCCTGTCCTCGACGAGGGCGAGGTCCGACTCCCCGCGGGGCCAGGAGCTGTCCGGTCCCGGCGCGGCTGTTTCCCCCCGCCGCCCCAGTCGCTTGTCGCCGACCATGGTGTGCCCCCCGCGTACGTGCTCGCTGTACAGCCAGTCTGCCGTGTCGGTGGCTCAATCGTCAGCAAAGGGAGGTTTGTGCGCGTGCCGGGTGGCGCGCGCCCGTGCGCCGGTGGGCACCTCTCCGGCATAGCTGACGATCCGTCAGATCGGCGCTACCGTGACATCCATGGAGAGCTTCCCCAAGATCATTTCGGTGGACGACCACACGGTCGAACCCCCTCACGTCTGGCGGGACCGCCTCCCGTCGAAGTACCGCGACACCGCCCCGCGCATCGTCCGCGCGCCGCTGAAGGAAATGACCTTCGTCGGGGGCCGGTTCGCGCCGAAGATGGGCGCGCCCGGGGACGACGGACCACTCGCGGACTGGTGGGTGTACGAGGAACTGAGGCGGCCGCTGACGCGGCTGGACACGGCGGTCGGGTACGACCGCGACGAGGTCCGGCTGGAGGCCATCACCTACGAACAGATGCGGCCCGGCTCCTACTCGGTGCCCGACCGGCTGGCGGACATGGACGTCAACCACGTGCAGTCCGCGCTCTGCTTCCCCACCTTCCCCCGCTTCTGCGGGCAGACCTTCACCGAGGCCCGGGACCGTGAGCTGGGGCTGCTGGGGGTGCGGGCCTACAACGACTGGATGGTGGAGGAGTGGTGCGGCCCCGAGGCGCGGGGGCGGCTGATCCCGCTCACCATCATCCCGCTGTGGGACGCGGAACTGGCCGCGGCCGAGGTGCGGCGGAACGCGGCGCGCGGGGTGCGGGCCGTGTGTTTCTCGGAGATACCCCCGAACCTGGGGCTGCCCTCCGTCCACACCGACGACTGGGATCCGTTCTTCGCCGCGTGCGACGAGACCGGCACGGTCATCGCCATGCACATCGGCTCGTCCTCGCGGATGCCCTCGACCTCCGCGGACGCGCCCCCGGCGGTCGGGTCCACCATCACCTTCGCCAACTGCTGCTTCTCGATGGTCGACTGGCTGATGAGCGGGAAGTTCGAGCGCTTCCCCAACCTCCGGATCATGTACGCCGAGGGTCAGATCGGCTGGATCCCGTACATCCTGGAGCGCGCCGACGTGGTCTGGGAGGAGAACCGCGGCTGGGGCGGGGTGGCCGACAAGGTGCTGCGGCCGCCGTCGGAGCTGTTCGCGGAGCATGTGTACGGATGCTTCTTCGACGACGCCTTCGGGCTGCGTAACCTCGACGCGATCGGGGTGGGCAACGTCCTGTACGAGACGGACTACCCGCACTCCGACTCCACCTGGCCCAAGTCCCGCGAGGTCGGCGAGGCGCAGATGGGCCATCTGGCGCCGGACGTGGTCGAGCGGATCGTCCGCGGCAATGCCATCGAACTGCTGGGGCTGACGGACGAGGGGCTGTGGGTGGGGCCGGGTTCCTGAGCCGATGAGCCGGTGAGCCCGGTCCGGGGCGCGGCCGGGCGCGGCCGGTTGCGGCCGGTGGCGTCCCGGCCACGGCGGTGGCGGCGTCCCCCGTCGCGGTGGCGGCACCGCCCCCCCGTCGTCCCGGTGCGGGCGGGGGCCTTGTCTGATGGACCGTCAGATACGACGATGGCGGTCCACCGACAAGGAGGCACGCCATGCGCGTCCTGCCCTCGGGGCGGCTCAGTTACGGAATGCAGCTTCCGGTCCAGTCGCAGAGCACTCTCTACGCCGAGCCCTGGGAGGCGGCGGCGGGCCCGGCCGATCTGCTCGCGCTCGCCCGCGCCGCCGACCGGCTCGGCTTCGCCTATCTCGCCGTCTGCGACCACGTCGCGATCCCGCGCCGGCTGGCCGGGGTGATGGGCACCGTCTGGTACGACCCGGTGGCCACCCTCGGCGCGCTCGCCGCGGCCACCGAGCGGATCCGGCTGCTCAGTCATGTCGCGGTGGCCGCGCTGCGCCATCCACTGCTCAACGCCAAGCAGTACGCCACGCTCGACCACCTCTCCGGCGGACGGCTGGTCCTCGGGGTCGGCGCCGGACACGTACGGGAGGAGTTCGACGCGCTCGGCGTGGACTTCGCCGCGCGCGGACCGCTGCTGGACGAGTCGATCGACGCGCTCAAGGCCCTGCTGGGGCCGGAGGAGTTCCCCGACTTCCGCGGTGAGTGGTTCACCTTCAGCGGTCTCGCGGTGGCGCCGCGTCCGGTGCAGAGCCCGCGTCCGCCGATCTGGGTGGGCGGCTCCTCGCCCGCCGCGGTGCGCCGGGCAGCGGTCCGCGGTGACGGCTGGCTGCCGCAGGGCGACCCCCGGGAACTGCTGCCGGGCCAGATCGCCCGGTTGCGCGTGCTGCGCGAGGGGGCGGCCGAGGAGGATCCCGAATGCGCGGAGCCGCTGGAGATCGGGGCCATCACCGAACCGCTGTACGTGGGCCCGCCCGGCTGGGAGGTGGGGCGGCGGACGCTGAGCGGCGTCCCGGACCGGCTGGCCGAGTCGCTGCGCGCGTACGCGGCCATGGGGGTCGACCAGATCCAGGTGCGGTTCCGCAGCCGGGGCCGGGCCGAACTCCTGGACCAGATGGCGGCGTTCGCCGCCGATGTCGCTCCGCACCTCAACGACTGACCGGGAGGCAGAAGTGGGCAAGCTGGACGGGCGGGTCGTCATCATCACCGGTGCGGCGCGCGGCCAGGGCGAGCAGGAGGCACGGCTGTTCGCCGAGGAGGGCGCGCGGGTGGTGCTCGGCGACGTACTGGACGAGCGGGGTGAGGCGCTCGCGAAGGAACTGGGTGAGGAACGGGCCCGCTACGTCCGGCTGGACGTGGGCCGCGAGGAGGACTGGGCGGCCGCCGTCGCCGCAGCCAAGGACGCCTTCGGCGCGGTGGACGGACTGGTCAACAACGCCGGGATCCTCCGCTTCAACGAGCTGACCGGCACTCCGCTGGAGGAGTACCTGGCCGTGGTGCGGGTGAACCAGGTCGGGGCGTTCCTCGGGATGCGGGCTCTCGCCCCGGAGCTGGCGGCCGCGGGCGGCGGCACGATCGTGAACACCGCCTCGTACGTCGCACTGACCGGGATGGCCTTCCTCACCTCGTACGCCGCCACCAAGGCGGCCATCGTGGGGATGACCCGGGTGGCGGCGATGGAGCTGGCGGACCGGGGGATCCGGGTCAACGCGATGTGTCCGGGGGCGATCGACACCCCGATGACCAACCCCGCCCAGCTCGACCCCGACGCGGATCCCGCGGAGGCGTCGGCGGCGGTGGACGAGCTGTACCGGAAGCTGGTGCCGATGGGGCGGATCGGGCGCCCGGAGGAGGTGGCGCGGCTGGCGCTGTTCCTCTCCTCGGACGACTCCTCGTACATCACCGGCCAGCCGTTCGTGGTGGACGGCGGCTGGCTGTCCGGGGTGTCGGTGTTCTAGGGCGTGTCCGCGACGTCGCGTCGGATCGGCCCGCGGCGTCAGGGGGCACCTCCCGGCGGTAGCCGGGGGAGCGTGCGATCGCACGGCGGAGGGTCGTCCTCCCGGGGGCGTCCCATGACGGAGTCCGGGGAGGGCCTCCTCGGATGATCCCGAGCACGCGGCGAGCGGGCGTGCCAGGCGTCGCGGGCCCACGAAGACCGGCAGGGCAGGGCCTGGCCGCCGCGTTCCAGGCTCCACCCTTGACGCTCCACCTCCGCGGTGTCAGAGTCAGTCAAAATCTGACGGTCCGTCAGATAGTCGCATGCGGGCGATGCCAGAGGCGGTGAACCTCCATGGAATTCGGACTGTTCGTGCAGGGGTACGTACCGGAGCGGCGGCGCCGTGCCGACCCCGAGGCCGAGCACCACGCGCTGATCGAGGAGACCGAGTACGTCATCCAGGCCGACCGGTCGGGCTTCAAGTACGCCTGGGCCTCGGAGCACCACTTCCTGGAGGAGTACTCCCACCTCTCCGCCAACGACGTCTTCCTCGGCTACCTCGCCCACGCCACCGAACGCATCCACCTCGGTTCCGGGATCTTCAACCCGCTGCCGCAGGTCAACCATCCGGTGAAGGTCGCCGAGAAGGTCGCGATGCTCGACCACCTCTCGGGCGGGCGGTTCGAGTTCGGGTCCGGACGCGGCGCGGGCAGCCACGAGATCCTCGGATTCATCCCGGGTGTGACGGACATGAACCACACCAAGGAGATCTGGGAGGAGACCATCGGCGAGTTCGCCAAGATGTGGCTCCAGGACGAGTACCCGGGCTTCGAGGGCAGGCACTGGTCACTGCCGCCGCGCAAGGTGCTGCCCAAGCCGTACGGGGCCGGGCACCCGGCCATGTGGTACGCGGCGGGCTCACCCTCCTCGTACGCGATGGCCGGTGCGAAGGGGCTCGGAGTCCTCGGCTTCTCCATCCAGAAGGTCTCCGACATGGAGTGGGTGCTCGACTCCTACAAGACCGCCGTCGAACGGGCCGAGCCCGTCGGCGGGTTCGTCAACGACAACGTGATGGTGACCTCGACCGCGATCTGTGCGGAGACCCACGCCAAGGCGGTCGAGATCGCGGTCGGCGGCGGGCTCAACCACCTCCAGTCGCTGCTCTTCCGCTACCACGACACCTTCCCCCGGCCCGAGGGCATCCCGGAGTGGCCGGAACTGCTGCCGGACTACACGGAGGAGATCATCGAACTCCTCATCGCCGAGGAGCTGATGATCTGCGGCGATCCGGACGAGGTGTTCCGGCAGTGCAAGCGGTGGGAGCAGGCCGGCGCCGACCAGCTCTCGTTCGGACTGCCGATCGGCATCGGCTCCGAGGACACCATGAACACGATCAAGCTCATCGGTGAGCATGTGATCCCGAAGATCGACACCGATCCCGTGCACCGCACCACGCGCTTCCGGCAGGCCGGGCGGAACTGACCGACGCACACCGCACCCACCAGAAGGGACGCACCCGTGCTCGACCACCTGATCAAGGGCGCCACCGTGGCGGACGGCACGGGCGCGCCGTCCCGCACCGCCGATGTCGGCCTCCGCGACGGGCGGATCGTCGCCGTCGCGGAGCCGGGGACGGTCACCGAGCCCGCCCGGTCCACCGAGGACGCCACCGGGCTGGTGCTCGCCCCCGGGTTCGTCGATCCGCACACCCACTACGACGCCCAGCTGTTCTGGGACCCCTACGCCACCCCGTCCATGAACCACGGCGTGACCACCGTGGTCGGCGGCAACTGCGGCTTCACCCTGGCGCCGCTCAACCCCGAGCGCCCCGCTGACGCCGACTACACCCGGCGGATGATGAGCCGGGTCGAGGGGATGTCACTGGTCGCGCTGGAGCAGGGCGCCCCCTGGAACTGGCACGGCTTCGGCGAGTACCTCGACGCGCTGGAGGGCCGGATCGCGGTCAACGCGGGCTTCATGGTGGGCCACTGCGCCCTGCGCCGCCATGTGATGGGCCCCGACGCGATCGGCGGTCAGCCCACCGGGGCCCAGCTGGAGGCGATGCTGCGGCTGTTCCACGAGGCGATGGACGAAGGGGCATGGGGTCTGTCCACCACCCAGTCCTCGACCCACGCCGACGGCGACGGTGAGCCGGTCGCCTCCCGGCACGCCCGGCCCGAGGAGCTGATCGCGCTGTCCCGGGCCGTCGCCGACCACGAGGGGACACAGCTCGAGGCGATCGTCGCGGGCTGTCTGGACCGGTTCGCGGACGAGGAGATCGACCTGCTGGTGGAGATGAGCGCCGCCGCCGGACGTCCGCTCAACTGGAACGTGCTGACCGTCGACGCGGCGGTGCCGGAGCGGGTGCCACGCCAGCTCCAGGCCAGTGAACGCGCCCGCAAGGCGGGCGGCCGGATCGTCGCGCTCACCATGCCGATCCTCACCCCCATGAACATGTCGCTGGGCACCTTCTGCGCGCTCAACCTCATCCCCGGCTGGGGCGATGTCCTCCGGCTGCCGGTCCCCGAGCGGATCGCCAGGCTCCGTGAACCCGCCGTACGGGAGGAGATGCTGCGCCGCGCGAACAGCCCCGAGGCCGGGGTCTTCCGGCGGCTCGCCACCTTCGAGCGGTACGTCATCGGCGACACCTACAGCGAGGCCAACGCCGGACTGACCGGCCGGGTCGTCCGTGACATCGCCGCCGAGCGCGGACAGGACGCCTTCCACGCCCTGGTGGAGATCTGCGCCGCCGACTCACTGCGGACCGTGCTGTGGCCGATGCCGACCGACAACGATCCGGGCAGCTGGGAGCTGCGGCGGCAGACCTGGGAGCACGAGGATGTCCTGCTCGGCGGCTCGGACGCCGGGGCCCATCTGGACCGGATGTGCGGTGCGCCGTACACCACGCGCTTCCTCGGCGACTGTCTGCGGGGGCGGAAGCTGGTCGGTCTGGAGCGGGCGGTGCGGATGCTGACCGACGATCCGGCGCGGCTGTTCGGACTGCGCGGACGCGGCCGGATCGCCGAGGGCTACCACGCCGACCTGGTGCTGTTCGATCCCGAGCGGATCGACGCGGGCCAGGCCACGCTCGTCCACGACCTGCCCGGGGACAGTCCGCGGCTGGACTCGCGGGCGGTGGGCGTGGTGAGCGTCCGGGTGGGCGGGGTGGAGACGCTCCGGGACGACACCGTCACCGGCGCGGTCCCCGGCACGGTGCTCCGCTCCGGCCGCGACACCCGCACCGTCAGCACCCGGACCTGACCCGTCCCCGGCCCTGGACCTGACCCGTCCCCGGCCCCGGCCCGGGCGCGAGCCCCGGGCCGGGAGCGGGGCATCAGGGTCTGCCGAGCCAGATGGGGTTGGTCATGGCCGCCATACGGCCGGGAAGGCCGGACGCCCCGCCGTCGGCCGGGGCGTGGCGCACCTCGGCGCGTACGTAGGCGGCGTACGAGGGCGTGGTGCGCCACTCCGCGGTGCCCGCTCCGGAACCCGGCAGCGCCGTCGCGTACAACTGGCCCTGGTCGGTGATGAACCGCACCGAGCAGTCCGGCCCGGCGCCCGAGACCTTCAGCCGGACCGTGACCTCCTCGTCGCGGTCCACCGCCAGCCGCCCGCCGATGCCCGCGTGCCGGCCCCGGCCGCCGACCGCCTCGAAGGCCAGCTCGATCGCGGAGGACTCGGCGATCCAGCTGCGGCCCGTGCGGATGCCCTCCTGGATCGCGGTGCGGGACAGCTCGTCGGCGAGCACGACCGTCTGCGGCAGTCCGACGATCTGCCCCTCGCGGTGGGCGTCGCTGTTGCCCATGGCCGGGAGCCAGCGGCCGTCGCCCCGGGCGGCGGCCACCAGCGTGTTGTCCCACCCGGCGACGCTGGCCTCGTCGTCCGGGGTGAAGTCCGCGTTCCACACCTCGACCGCGTCCGCCTCGTTGAAGCCGAACTTCCAGTTGCAGCCGACACAGGTGCCGTGCGGATGGGCGGGGACCACCAGACCGCCCGCCTGCCGGATCTTGCGGGCGTAGCGTCCGAAGGCATTGTCCCGGGCGCGGTAGCGCCAGTCGATGAACACACCGGGGTCGGTGCCGAGGGCCACCACGTGGCCATTGCGGGTGGTGACCTCCTCACCGGTGAGGATCAGCAGGTCATCGCCCCACAGCCCGTCCCACGCACCGTGTCCGGAGGTGGTGTTGTGCTCGGTGGTGGTGATGAAGTCGAGGCCGGCCGCGCGGGCCGCGGCGGCGATCTCGGCGGGGGTGCGCTTGCCGTCGGAGTGCACCGAGTGCAGATGGCAGTCGCCGCGGTACCAGGCCCGGCCGCGCCCCTTCGCCCGCTGCGGCGGATAGACCGGTTCGGGTGTCTCGCCCGGCTCGCCGAACCGCAGGGTGACGGTGACCTCGTAGTCCATCCCCTGTGGGGCCACCGTGTACGGTCCGAGCACCACATGCCAGGTGCCCGCCCGCACCGGCCCCGCCAGATACGCCGGGGTCGCCTTCTCGGCGCTGATGGCGAACTCCGTGCGCGCCCCGCCCGACCAGCCGCGGAAGCCGCGTCCGCCCAGATCGGTGCCGCGCTCGTCGAAGATGCCGATGTCACAGGCGTTGCCCTGGGTCCCGGCCGGGACCGACGGCTTGTCGTAGCCGTAGGACACGGCGATCTCGCGGACCCCGCCGGGCACCTCGACCGGCAGATAGACGAAGTCCGGTGCCCCGGTGGGCAGATGGCCGGAGACGGTCCGCGTCTTCTCGCCGTCACCGTGGCCACCACCGCCGTCGTCCCGCTCATCGGCCTGTGCGAACGTCACGGGATCGAGCGTAAGCACCCCCGCCGCGCCCGCAAGCGCGGAGAGCCTCAGTACGTCGCGTCGCTGCATACGTGCCCCCACCGTCATCGCCCCCACCGTCGGAACGTGCCCTGTCGTTTCGTCCCTGCCCTGCCCTGCCCTGCCCTGCCCTGCCGTCGCGCCGGTCGTGCCGCACGGTGCCGTCCGACACCCGCGTGACACCGTTGTACGCGTGGGTGACTCCCACGGAAAGCCCTGTGGATAACCTCGTGGCGACGGGGGAACATACGCGCAGCCCCACCGGCCGACGCGGAGGTGCAGCCCCATGCGCATCGCGACCACCGTCTTCCTCACCGACGAATCCATCCGCCCCGCCCGGCTCGCCCGGGAGCTGGAACAGCGCGGGTTCGCCGGGCTCTATCTGCCCGAGCACACCCACATCCCGGTCAGCCGCGACACCCCCGCCCCGATGGGCGAGCCGCTGCCGCGTCAGTACGGCCGCACGCTCGACCCGTTCGTGGCGCTCGGCCAGGCGGCCGCGGTCACCGAACAGCTCGGCGTCGGCACCGGTGTCACCCTCGTCGCCCAGCACGACCCGGTCAGCCTCGCCAAACGCGTCGCCACCCTCGACCACCTGTCGGACGGCCGGTTCACCTTCGGCATCGGCTACGGCTGGAACGTCGAGGAGGCGGCCGATCACAACGTCTCCTGGTCCGACCGCCGCGATCTCGTCCAGGACCGGATGGCGCTGATGCGCGCCCTGTGGACCCCCGAGCCCACTGCCTACCAGGGCCGGTTCGGATCGGTGCGGGCCAGCCTCGCCCACCCCAAACCGGTGCGGCGGCGCTCCGCGGCCGATCCGCTCACCGGCCCGCGCACCCTGGTCGGCGGGGCCGCCGGGCCCAAGCTGTTCGCCCATGTCGCCGCGTACGGCGACGGCTGGATGCCCACCGGGGGACGCGGACTGACGGAGGCGATCCCCGCCCTGCGCCGGGTGTGGGAGGAGGCGGGCCGGGACCCGGCGGCGCTGGAGGTGGTGCCGTACGCGGTGCTGCCCTCGCCCGGCAAGCTGGCCCACTACGCCGAGCTCGGGATCGAGGAGGTCGTCGTCCAGCTTCCGGCGCCCGGACCGGGGACCGCGGGTGCGGCGGACGGCGCCGAGATCCTGCGCACCCTCGACGACTACGCCCAGTACCTGTGAGCGCCCCCGCCGCGCCGCCCCGTATTCCCGCCCGCCGTGCGGAGCCTCCGTGATCAGACCCACAAAACCGCAGGCACGGGCGGTCTGGCGGTGCTCCGCACCGCTCGTATCCTCGGAGGATGACCACCAGCGCGCAGGGAACCCCATCGCCCGCCCCGAACGGCCCCGCAGCCAACGCGATGCGCCGCGCGCTCAAACGGGCCCGTGACGGCGTCGCGCTGGACGCGGCCGAGGCGGCGGTGCTGCTCCAGGCGCGCGGTGACGACCTGAAGGACCTCACCGCCTCCGCCGCCCGGGTCCGTGACGCCGGGCTGGAGGCCGCGGGCCGCCCCGGGATCATCACCTACTCGCGCAGCGTCTTCATCCCGCTCACCCGGCTGTGCCGGGACAGGTGCCACTACTGCACCTTCGCCACCGTCCCCGGCAAGCTGCGCCGCGCGGGGCACGGGATGTTCATGTCCCCCGACGAGGTGCTCGCCATCGCCCGCCGCGGCGCCGAACTCGGCTGCAAGGAAGCGCTGATCACCCTCGGCGACCGCCCCGAGGACCGCTGGCCGGAGGCGCGCGAGTGGCTGGAGGCCGAGGGCTACGACGACACCGTCGCGTATGTGCGGGCCATGGCCATCCGCATCCTGGAGGAGACCGGGCTGCTGCCCCACCTCAACCCCGGCGCCATGACCTGGACCGACTTCCAGCGGCTCAAGCCGGTCGCGCCCTCCATGGGCATGATGCTGGAGACCACCGCCGAGCGGCTGTGGAGCGAGCCCGGCGGTCCGCACTACGGTTCGCCCGACAAGGAGCCCGCCGTGCGGCTGCGGGTCCTGGAGGACGCCGGGCGCAGCTCCGTCCCGTTCACCAGCGGACTGCTGATCGGGATCGGCGAGACCCATGAGGAACGCGCGGATTCGCTGTTCGCGCTGCGCCGGGTCTCCCGCGCCTACCACGGCATCCAGGAAGTCATCATCCAGAACTTCCGCGCCAAGCCGGACACCGCGATGCGCGGGATGCCCGACGCCGAACTGGCCGACCTGGTGGCCACGGTCGCGGTCGCCCGTCACATCCTGGGCCCCTCCGCCTGCATCCAGGCCCCGCCCAACCTGGTCGACGCGGAGTACGAGCAGCTCATCGGCGCCGGGATCGACGACTGGGGCGGGGTCTCCCCGCTCACCCCGGACCACGTCAATCCCGAGCGCCCCTGGCCCCAGCTCGACGAGCTGGCCGAGCGCTCGGCGGCCGCGGGCTTCGCCCTGCGCGAGCGGCTGTGCGTCTATCCCGAGTACCTCCAGCGCGGCGAACCCTGGCTGGATCCGCGGCTGCTGCCCCACGTCCGGGCGCTGGCCGACCCGGACACCGGACTGGCCCGCGAGGACGCCCTTCCGGCCGGGCTGCCCTGGCAGGAGCCGGAGGAGGCGTTCACCTCCTCCGGCCGCACCGATCTGCACCACACCATCGACACCGAGGGCCGCACCGGCGACCGCCGCGAGGACTTCGACGAGGTGTACGGCGACTGGGAGGCGCTGCGCGAGGCGGCGGCCCCGGGTATGGCCCCCTCCCGGATCGACGCCGATGTGAAGTCCGCGCTCGCGCGGGCGGCCGACGACCCGACCCGGCTGACCGACCCCGAGGCGCTGGCCCTGCTGCACGCCGACGGACCGGCGCTGGACGCGCTGTGCCGGATCGCGGACGATCTGCGCCGGGCGGCCGTCGGTGACGACGTCACCTACATCGTCACCCGCAACATCAACTTCACCAATGTCTGTTACACCGGCTGCCGCTTCTGCGCCTTCGCCCAGCGCCGCACCGACGCCGACGCCTACACCCTCTCGCTGGACCAGGTCGCCGACCGCGCCCAGCAGGCGTGGGACGTGGGCGCGGTGGAGGTGTGCATGCAGGGCGGTATCCACCCGGACCTGCCCGGCACGGCCTACTTCGACATCGCCCGCGCGGTGAAGGAGCGCGTGCCCGGGATGCATGTGCACGCCTTCTCCCCGATGGAGGTCGTCAACGGGGCGACCCGTACCGGGCTGTCCATCCGCGAGTGGCTGACGGCCGCGAAGGAGGCGGGGCTGGACTCCGTTCCGGGGACGGCCGCCGAGATCCTGGACGACGAGGTGCGCTGGGTCCTCACCAAGGGCAAGCTGCCGACCGCCACCTGGGTCGAGGTCATCAGGACCGCCCACGAACTGGGCATCCGCTCATCCTCGACGATGATGTACGGGCATGTGGACCAGCCGCGCCACTGGCTGGGCCATCTGCGGCTGCTGGCCTCCATCCAGCAGGAGACGGGCGGTTTCACCGAGTTCGTCACCCTGCCGTTCATCCACACCAACGCACCGGTCTACCTCGCGGGCATCGCCCGCCCCGGACCCACCACCCGGGACAACCGGGCGGTCACGGCCATGGCCCGGGTCCTGTTGCACCCCCATATCCCCAATATCCAGACCAGCTGGGTCAAACTCGGCGCCGAGGGCGCCGCGGAGATGCTCCGCTCCGGCGCCAACGACCTGGGCGGCACCCTCATGGAGGAGACCATCTCCCGGATGGCGGGCTCCTCCTACGGTTCCTACCGCTCCATCCAGGACCTGGTCGCCATCGCCGACCTGGCCGGCCGCCCGGCCCGCCCGCGCACCACGACCTACGGCCCCGTCCCCGAGGAACGCCGTACCGCGGCGCTCGCCTCGGACGGCCATCTGCCGGAGCTGCTGCCGGTGCTGGGGGACTGACCCCCGGCGGGCCGAGCCCGCGGGCGCCCGGGCCCGCCGGCGCTGTCCGGCCGCCGTGCTGTCCGAGGACGCCGTCCGGTCAGAGGGCGTCGTGGCCCGCCAGATCGTCATCGGCCAGACCGCGGCGTTCCTCCTCGCCCAGGAAGGGGATCACCGCACCGCAGTCACGGCAGGCGCGGGCGTACTCGGCGTGGAAGGTCGGGCGGGGACGCAGCGCGCCCCGGCGGGCGAAGCGCAGCCGGAGTCTGTCGTGCCAGCCGTCGTTGGACCTGAGCTCGGCGACCGGGGTCAACCGGCCGGATCCACACACTCCGCATCGCAGTACCCCGTCAGCCATGGCGGGGACGATACCGCCCGCCGCCGCGAGCGCCCCCTGTCGTCCATGCCACCGGTCCGGCAGACCGGGAGGAACACGGAACGGCGGCGCGCTATTCGCACACATGCCGTACCGCATTCCGAACACTCCGGCCCCGGGATGGCCAACGGTGAGGAAATCGCGCGGATATGGCGGAGGAAATAGCGGTGCCGGGCACGGTTCGGAATGAGCTGGTCCGCCGGTTTCCGCGTGCTGACGCCTTCACATTCGGTTTCACCTCGGACGCGGGCACGAGGCGATCATTCCGTGTCCATTACAGTGCGATGGCAGTCCGGGGCCGTACACACCAGACGGAATGAAAAGGGGAAAGGTCGTGACCGCAACCGCCAGCGCAGCGACCGGCGTATGGGGCCGCGCCGAGCAACAGGATTTCCGCAGCCGGGTCCGCGGCTGTCTGCTCGGGGGCGCCATCGGGGACGCGCTGGGGGCGGCCGTCGAGTTCTCCTCCCTGGAGGACATACGGGCGGAGCACGGCACCGACGGCGTCACCGACTTCCTGCCCGCCTACGGGCGGCGCGGCCGGGTCACCGACGACACCCAGATGACGCTGTTCACCGTGGACGGGCTGATACGCGCCCAGGTGCGCCGGGACACCGGCGCCTGGCATCCGCCCACCGACATCCACGCCGCCCACCGCCGCTGGTACGCCACCCAGCGCGACTGGGGCCCGGACGAGCGCCGCGAGGACGCGGGCTGGCTGGCGCGCGAGGAGTGGCTGTACGCGCAGCGCGCCCCCGGCCGGGCCTGTCTGAACGGGCTGGCCGACGAGGCGATGGGCACCCTCGACGCCCCCAAGAACCCCGACTCCAAGGGCTGCGGCGCGGTGATGCGCTCCGCGCCCTTCGGACTGCTCGTCGGCTGGGAGCCCCAGTTGGTCTTCCAGCTCGCCATCGAATGCGCCGCCCAGACCCACGGCCACCCCACCGGCTATCTCGCGGCCGGGGCGTTCGCGCTGATCGTGCACGGACTGGCCCGCGGTGAGGGGCTGGACGGCGCGGTCCAGCGGGCGCTGGCCCAGCTGGCCACCCGGCCCGGCCACGAGGAGACCACCCAGGCGCTCCGGCAGGCGCTCGGCGCCGTGCGCCAAGGACTGCCGACCGCCGACCGCGTCGCCTCCCTCGGCGAGGGCTGGACCGCCGACGAGGCCCTGGCGATGGGCCTGTACTGCGCGCTGGTCGCCGAGGACGTGCGGCACGGGCTGCTGCTGGCGGTCAACCACGGCGGGGACAGCGACTCCACCGGCTCCGTCTGCGGCAACCTCCTGGGCGTCCTGCACGGTGAGACGGCGCTGCCGCCCGCCTGGCTGGCCGAGGTCGAGGGGCGCGGCACCATCCTGGAACTGGCCGACGACTTCGCCATGGAGATGACGCAGGGCCCCGCCCTGCACGGCCCCGGCGGCTCCTCCGCGGCCTGGCTCACCCGCTACCCGCGCGCGTAGCGCGCAGCGCGCCGGGCACCGGCCGGACGGGGAGGTCCGGTGCGGTGGCGGGGGTGCGGGCGGCGCGCAGGGCCAGCCGGGCCGCGACGCCCAGGAAGACCACGCCGATCAGCGGATAGACCGCGCTCAGCAGCATCTGGGCCGGGTTCTGGTGCAACTCGACCCGGGTCGGCAGGGCGTGCGGCACGTACCAGATCATGAAGGAGCAGAAGAGCAGCCAGGTCACCACCGCCCCGGCGATCCACACCCCGGTGCGCCGCCGCGCCGCCTCCAGGGCGAGCAGCAGCGCCATCGGCACCGCCCAGACCCAGTGGTGCGACCAGGGGACCGGGCTGATCAGGAGGGCGGTGACCGCGCAGGCCAGGGCCGCCCAGGCGCGGGCGTGCGGCAGCCGCCGGTCGTCCATGAGCTGGGCCAGGACCGCCGCGGTCATCCCCGCACAGCCGATCAGCGCCGCGGCGACGACCCACCACGGTCCCGGGTCGGTGGTGTGCAGCACCCGGGCGAGGACCCCGCGGAGGTTCTGGTTCCCCGCGCCCTCGACCGCCCCGGGGCGGTCGGTCGCGAACAGCACCTCGGTCCAGAACCGCCGCGAGTCACGCGGCAGCGCCAGCGCCGAGAACCCGACCGTGGCCGCGAAGACGGCGGTGGCCACGGCCGCGCGGCGCAGGTGGTCGTTGCGGAACGCGGTCAGCGGCCCCACGGACATCCGCAGCCGCCGCACCCCGGCCACCAGCCCGGCCAGCGCCAGGAAGACCACGAAGAGCCCGGGGGTCAGCTTGATGCCGGCGGCCAACCCGGTCCCCAGCCCGGCCCCGCGGTGGCCCGCCCGGCGGGTCAGGTCCCACAGCACCGCCACCGTGACCAGCAGGTTGATCTGGCCGTAGCGCAGGGTCGTCCACACCGGCTCGCACCAGACCGCCACCGCCGCCAGGGCCAGTACGGCCGCGGGGCGCGGCAGGGTGCGCGGCAGTCCGGTCAGCCGCAGCGAGAGGTGGGCGAGGGCGACCATCAGGCCGAGGTTCGACGCGGTGCCGAAGGCCCGCAGCGTGCCCGTCCCCATCAGGGTCAGCGGGGTGAACAGCAGTGAGGCGAACGGCGGGTAGGTGTTGGGCAGCCCGTGGACCGTGGCCCGCATGTCGTACAGGTCGGCGGCATTGCGCACCGTCCAGCCCTCGGCCCGGTAGACCAGCAGGTCGACCATGGACACCTGGGCCGCCTGCTGGGCGATCCAGAACCCCGTGAACGACAGCAGACACAGCACCGCCGCGCACAGCGTCGGACGGCGCAGGACGAAGGTGCGGGCCGGATGGACACCGGCGGGAGGGCGCGTCTGTGTCGAGGTCACGGGGGGAGGCTCCAGAGGCGGCCGTGGGGACGGTCGGGACGGCGGTCGCAGGACCGGCGGATCGGCGGCGGTCGGCACGGAGGGCCGACCCTAATACCTTCTGGAGGACGACTTGGCCAGAGGAGAGGTTGCTCACTCACGCGGAATGAGCCGATCTTGGCCTGACCGGCGCGAAGTGGCCCCGCGGCCTAGAGTGACCGCATGAGCGCACCCGCCGCGGAGATACGTGATGCCACCCCCGACGACCTCGGCGCCGTGGCGGCCATCTACGCCCACTACGTCACCGAGACCGTCGCCACGTTCGACGAGGTGCCGCCCGGCGTGGCCGACTGGGAGCGACGGATGGCCGAACTGACCGGGCGCGGACTGCCGTTCCTCGTCGCGGACACCGGGAGCGGCGCGGGCGGCGGTATCGCGGGCTACGCGTACGCCGCGCCCTACCGGCCGAAGCCCGCCTACCGCCACACCGTCGAGGACACCATCTACCTCGCGCCCGGCCGCACCGGTGCCGGTCTGGGCCGCGCCCTGCTCGAGCCCCTGCTCACCCGCTGCGCGCGGGCGGGGGTGCGCCAGGTCGTGGCGGTCATCGCCGACGGCGGTGACACGTCCTCGGTCGCGCTGCACCGGCGACTCGGCTTCACCCCGGCGGGCCGGCTGGCCGCCGTCGGCCACAAGCACGGCCGCTGGATCGACACCGTGCTGATGCAGCGCGACCTGACGGCGGCCGGACCCGGTACGGCGGCCGGGGGCCCCACCGGCTGATCAGGCGTCAGCCGCCGCGTACACCCGCTCACCTCCCACGAAGGTCTGGAGCACCCGCCGTTCGGCGATCGCCTCCGGCGGACCGTCGAAGACATCGCCGTCCAGCACGACCAGATCGGCGAGCTGCCCCGGGGCGACGGTGCCGGTGTCATCGGCGTGGTTCACATACGCGCTGCCCGAGGTGTACGCGGCCACCGCCGCCGCCAGACCGATGCGCTGCTCCGGCAGGAACGCCGCGGTCCCGGCCGCCGCGTCGGGCAGCCGCCGGTTGACCGCGACATGGATGCCCGCCAGCGGATCGGGGCTGCTGACCGGCCAGTCGCTGCCCGCCGCGAGGGTGGCACCGGCCCGCAGCAGCGCACCGAAGGGGTACTGCCGCGCACCGCGCTCGGCGGTGAGGAACGGCAGCGTCAGCTCGTCCATCTGCGGTTCGTGCGCGGCCCACAGCGGCTGGATGTTGGCGGTGGCGCCCAGGGCGCGGAACCGCGGGATGTCGGCCGGGTCCACCACCTGGAGATGGGCGAGGTGGTGCCGGGTGTCGCGGTGGCCGTTCGCGGTCCGCGCCGCCTCGACCGCGTCCAGCGCCTCCCGTACCGCGCGGTCGCCGAGCGCGTGGAAGTGGACCTGGAAGCCGTGCGCGTCCAGCTCGGTGACATAACCCGGCAGCTCGCCCGGATCGACGAAGCTGATCCCGGAGTTGTCGGAGGCGCAGCCGCAGCCGGTGAGGTAGGGGCCGAGCATCGCCGCGGTGTGGTTCTCGGCGATCCCGTCCTGCATGATCTTCACCGTCGAGGCGCGCAGCGCCCGGCCGCGTCCGGTGGCCTCCCGGCGGGCGATCAGTTCCGGTATCTGCTCCGCGCCGCGCGCCCGGTCCCACCACAGCGCGCCGACCACCCGGGCGGTCAGCAGCCCGCCGTCGATGGCCGCGTGGTACGCGGGGGTCGGGTCGGTCAGGTTGGCGTAGCCGCCGACGATGGCGTCCTGCCAGGCGGTGATGCCCAGCGAGTGCAGGAGGGACTGGGCGCGCAGCAGGGCGGCGAGCTGTTCGTCGTGGGTGGCCTCCGGCAGCAGTGAGCCGACGAGGTCGGCGGCGCCCTCCTGGAGCATGCCGGTGGGGTTGCCGTGCTCGTCCCGTTCGATCCGGCCGTCGACCGGGTCCGGGGTGCGGGCGTCGATGCCCGCGAGCTGGAGGGCGCGGGTGTTGGCCCAGGCGCCGTGGTGGTCCCGGTTGGGCAGGTAGACCGGCCGGTCCGGGACGACGGCGTCGAGCATCGCGGCGGTCGGGGTGCCGCCGGGGAACGCCTCCATGGACCAGCCGCCGCCGGTGATCCAGGCGGCGTCGGGGTGCGCGTCGGCGTAGGCGGCGATCGTGGACAGGTAGCCGTGGGCGTCGGTGGAGTCGCCGAGGTGGCACTGTGCCAGTTCCAGCCCGGCGCCCAGCGGATGGACGTGGGCGTCCTGGAAGCCGGGCAGCAGCAGCCGCCCGGCCAGGTCCACCACCTCGGTACGCGGCCCGGTCAGCTCGTCCACCGCGTCCTGGCCGACGGCGACGACACGGCCGTCGCGCACGGCGACGCCGGTGACCCGGCCGAGTGCCGGATCGCCGGTGTGCACCGGGCCACCGGTGAAGACGAGGTCGGCGGTGGGGTCGGACATCAGAAGCGCTCCAGGGGGTTGGTCGGACGGTCGGGGGAGGTCGGGAGGTCATTGCGCGGCCGGGGGCCCGGCGGCCGTGGGGTTGCTCAGGGCGCGGATCCGGCCGGGCGGTCCACCGGCAGCCGCAGCCGGTCGCCGTCGGTACCGCGCCCGGTGACGAAGTACGGCGAGCGCCGCCGGTACTTCGCCCACGCGGCCATGACCAGCCCGCTGGCCACGATCGCGCAGGGCAGGGAGAACATGAACCAGCCGTTGTCCGGGCTGAGTTCGAAGTGGTCGGTCCCGGTCAGATACGAGTAGCCGAGGTAGCCGCCGATCGCGAGCAGGGCCACCCCCGACGCCCCCGGCACCCCGACCGCGAGCACCGCCTCGCGCGGCCCCTGGCGGAGGGCGGAGCGGAAGCGCACGGCACAGGCGATCGCCGTCAGGCCGTAGTAGAGGGCGACGACCAGGCCGATGGAGTTCACCGCGGCCAGGATCATGTCGTTGAGCCTGGGGATGGCCAGGGCGAGCAGGGCGAAGCCGGTGGCGATGGCCATCACCAGCACGGTGCCGGCGGCGGGGGTGCCGTAGCGCGGGTGGATCCGCGTCCACACCCGGCCCATGGTCCGGTCCCGGCCCATGGCCAGCAGTCCGCGGGCGGTCGGGATGACGGAGGACTGGACGGAGGCCACTGCCGAGAACATCAGGGCGAGCAGCGGCAGACTCGCCCAGGGCTCGTCCGCCAGCTTGGCGCCGAGGTAGGTGAAGCCCTGCGGGCCCTGCTCGATCAGCTCGGGCAGGCTCATCTCCCGCTGGAAGGCGACCGAGGCGAAGATGAAGAGCCCCAGCATGGCGAAGAGCGCGATGAAGCCGCCGCGCGCCGAGTCGCCGACGTCCTGGGTCTCCTCGGTGACGCTGAACGACGCGTCCCAGCCCCAGAAGAAGAACACCGCCAGCACCAGCCCCTGGGCGAACGCCGTACCGCTCTCGATCGCGAACGGGTTGAACCAGGAAAGGGACACCGAGTGTTCACCGGTGATCAGCGCCCAGCCGCAGAAGACCAGCAGCACCGTGTATTCGAAGACCAGCAGCCACGCCTGGAGACGGGTCGCGCTGCGCACCCCGGTGACCGCCATGACGGTGACCCCGGTGAGCACCACCAGCCCCACGACGGTGGTCACGGCGGTGGAGTCGGGGTCCAGGGTGATCCCCGCGACGCTGGTGAGATGTGCCTTGTTGGCGAACTGGAGGATCACCGAACCGGTCACCGCGCTGGTGTACGCGAGAAAGATGATCACGCCGACCACGTTGACCCACCCCACGAGGAACCCCGGCCAGGGCCCGAGGGAGGTGCCCACCCACACATAGCCGCTGCCGCAGTTGGGCTCGGACCGGTTCAGCCGGGCGTAGGCGCAGGCGATGCCGAGGACGGGAAGGAAGGCGAGCAGCAGCAGGACGGGGGCCTGGAGCCCGACGGTGGCGGCGAGCGTTCCCATGCCGATGGCGATGCTGGTGGTGGCGGCCGTACTGGACGCGGCGATGGCCACACCGTCGATGACACCGAGCGAGCGGCGCAGCTCGGCGGGGGGATGGGACATGGCGGGCTCCTCACGGAGGACAGGGGGACGGGGAAGAGCCGTACGGGTGCCACGCATCGAACAACGGTCTCCGAAGTTGCGTCAATGGTGTTGACATAAGGCGGGGCGCGGCCTTCACTGCCCAGGACGAGAGCGGGCGGCAGCCGTGGAAAGGGGCTCACCATGACCGGTACGGCGGGCGAACGCGTCCCCCACGAGCGCAGACGCCGTCGGCCCACCCGCTCGGGCACCCTGCTGTCCGCCGGGCTGATCGTGGACTGTGCCCTGCGGCTGATCGGGGAGCACGGCCCCGAGGCACTGAGCGTGCGCCGTCTCGGCTCGGCCCTGGGTTGTGATCCGAGCGCGGTCTACCGCTACTTCCGCAACACCGACGATCTGCTGCTGGCCGTCGCGGACCGGATCATCGGCGATTCGATGGAGGGTTTCGTCCCGGGGCCGGACTGGGTGGCCTCGCTGCGCGAGATGGCCCACCGGGTGCGGAACGGCTATCTCGCCCACCCCCGGGCCGCCGCCCTGGCCTCGTACCGGGTGACCCGGCGGGAGAACGAGTTCCACGCGGTCGAGACCGGGGTGGGCATCCTGCTGCGGGCGGGTTTCGAACCCGCCCGCGCGCTGCGGCTCTACCTGGCCTTCGTCGACACCGTGCTCGGCCACGCCGCCCTGGACGCGGCCACCCTGGCGCTGCCCGCGGCCCAGCGGGAGGCCGACGGGCGGGCGTCCACCCTGGCCTACCGGTCGGTCGACGCCGCCGCGTACCCGACCCTGGCGACGGTCCGCGGTGAACTGGACGTCCTGGCCGAGAGCTCCTTCGAGGAGGCACTCGATCTCGTACTGTCCGCGCTGGTGGCGCAGGCCCCGGGTGCCCCGCCGGGGCAGCGGACCCGGCCGCCGGTGAGCGGGGACGCCCCCGTCAGCGCATCAGCTCACCGGCGTTGACCAGCAACGACTGCCCGGTGATCGCCCGTGCCCGGTCGGAGGCCAGGAAGACCGCGGCCTCCGCCACCTCGCCGTCCGTCGCGAGCTCCGGCAGTGCCATCCGGCGGGCGAGCCGGTCCCGCACCACCTCCTCGGACACGCCTTCGGAGCGCGCCGTGAAGGAGACGTACCCCTGGACCGGCGGCCCCCACATCCAGCCCGGCTGCACGGTGTTGACCCTGATCCGGTGCGGGCCCAGTTCCCTGGCCAGGCCGTACATCGCCGAGACCAGCGCGCCCTTGGAGGCGGCGTACGCGGTCTGCCGTACCTCGCTGGGGGCGGCGACCGACGACTGGGTGCCGATCAGGACGACCGCTCCGCCCCGTTCCTTCAGTGCGGGCAGACAGGCGCGGGTCATCCGCAGGGTGCCGAGCAGATTGATGTCCACCACCTGCGTCCAGGCCGCGAAGTCGGCGTCCTCCAGACCACCGAAGTGGCCGTCCAGCGCGGCCACGTGGACCACGGCGTCGATACCGCCGAACCGCTCGACGGCCAGGGCCGCCAGCGCGTCGCACTGGCCCTCGTCCGCGATGTCGGTGGCCCGCCAGGCGGTGCGTCCGCCGTCCGGGTCCAGTTCCGCGGCGGCCCGGGCCAGCCGGTCGGCGGTCCGGGCGCCGAGCACCGCGTTGGCCCCGTCGCGGAGGGCCGCGGCGGCCACTTGGTGCCCGAGACCGGGGCCGACTCCGGAGACGACCACGGTCTTGCCGCGCAGCAGCATGGCGTACCTCCCCGGGGCGACATGTCTCTGACGGAGCGTCAGATTAAAGGTGCCGTCCGGAGAAGACCAGGGGCCGGCCGCGATGGCCGCCGCAGTGGTGTCAGCGCAGCGCCTTGCCCAGCCGGCGCAGCCCCTCGGCGATCTCGTCCGGGGTGTGGGTCACGAAGGACAGCCGCATCGCCGCCGGATCCGGATCGGCCGCGAAGAACGGCGCCCCGGGGACGAACGCCACATCGTGCGCGACCGCCGTCCGCAGCCGCTCGGTCGCGTCGTACCGCTCGGGCAGCGACGCCCAGACGAACATCCCGCCCTCCGGCCGGTTCCAGCGGGACCCCTCGGGCAGTGCCTCGGCCAGTCCGTCGAGCAGCGCGTCCCGGCGGTCCCGGTAGGCCAGGCGCACCCGGGACAGATGGGCGTCCAGATCGGCGTCGGCCAGATAGCGGGCCGCCGCGAGCTGGTTGACCGTCGGGCTGTGCAGATCCGCGGCCTGCTTGGCGATCACACAGGCGCGGCGCAGGGCGGCCGGTGCGCGCAGCCAGCCCAGCCGCAGCCCCGGGGCCATGATCTTGGAGTAGCTGCCGAGCAGTACGGTGCGGTCGGCGGCGGCCGCGGCGGCCGCGATCCACGGCACCGGCTCACCGGCGAACCGCAGCTCCCCGTAGGGGTCGTCCTCCACGATCCACAGACCGTGGCGCTCGGCCACCGTGGCCACCGCCTCCCGGCGGGCTGCGGGCAGGGTGCGTCCGGTGGGGTTCTGGAAGGTGGGGATGGTGTAGAGCAGCTTCGGCCGCTCGCGCCGGACGAGCTCGGCGAGCGCGTCCGGGTCCAGCCCGTCGTCGTCGCCGGGCACCGGCACCACCCGCGCCCCGGCGAACGCGAAGCACTGGAGGGCCGCGAGATAGGTGGGGCTCTCCACCAGCACCGTGTCGCCCGGCTCCAGCAGCGCGGTGGCCAGCAGGGTCAGTGCCTGCTGCGAACCGCTGGTGACCAGCAGGTCGTCCGCCCCGGTGGACAGTCCGCGCGCGGTCAGACGGGCGGCGGTCGCGCCGCGCAGCCCGGGGTCGCCTTCGGTGGTGGAGTACTGGAGCGCGGTGTGCGGCTCCTCGGCCAGCACCCGGCCGAAGGCGGCGGCGATGCCCTCGGTGTCGAAGAGATCGGCCGCGGGCAGTCCGCCCGCGAAGGAGATCACCTCGGGGCGTGCGGTGAGCGCGAGGATGTCGCGTACCGGCGATCCGGCCACGGAGGCGGCACGGGCGGCAAGGGCGGGGACATCGGCGCGCATGGGACTCTCCGGACTTCTCGTCGGGGAAGGTCCGCGCAGCCTACGGCGGACCGGCCGTGCGCGGCCGGTCCGTCCGCGATCCGGTCGCGCACCCCCTCCACAACTGACGGATCGTCAGCTAAACCTGGGGGAATGAGAAGCGATTCCAGTGACTCCCGGGAGGCCGCCGGAGGGGACGCGCACCCCGACCGGTACGCGGAACTGGCCGCCACCGGCCCGTACGGGACACGTCCCGGCCACGCCCTGATCACCATGGTCGAACCGCATCCGGGCCATGAGTACGCCTACAACCGCTGGTACGAGGACGACCACTACATCGCGGGCGCGATGGCCATGCCGTGGATCTTCGCCGGGCGCCGCTGGGTGGCCACCCGCGATCTCCAGCTGCTGCGCTATCCGGAGCCCTCGGCGGTCGCCCGGCCCGTCACCGCGGGCTGCTACCTCAGCGTCTACTGGATCACAGAGGGGCGCTACGCGGAGCACATGCGGTGGACGGTGGCGATCAACAAGCGGCTGAACCGCGACGGGCGGGTGCACCGCGAGCGCACCCATGTGTTCACCGCGTTCCAGGACCACGCGCTCACCGTCTACCGCGACGGCGCGGCCGGTCCGCGCGATCACCACGCCCTGGACCACCCCTACGCCGGGCTGGTCCTGGAGGTCATCGACACCGAGGGCCCGGGGCGGCGCGCCGAGCTGCTCGACTGGCTCGGCTCGCGCCATCTGCCGCGGCGGCTGACGGGCTCACCCGCCGCGATGGTCACCGTCTTTTTTCCCACCCCGTTGCCGGGGGACCGGATGTCCTACGTCCGGCAGGTCGAGGGCGTCGACACCCGGCTGACCCTGCTCTGGTTCCTGGAACGTGATCCACGCGAATGCTGGGAGAGTTGTCTGACCGGACTCGACACCGAGGTGGCGGAGTCCGGGCTCGGCCGCGTGGAATTCGTGGCCCCCTTCATTCCGACGATTCCCGGTACGGACCAATTCGTCGACCGGCTCCGCTGACCCCGGAGTGGAACCGGAGGGAAACCGGAGCGGAAACCCGGAACGGAAACCGGAAATGCCGCGAGCCCTCTCGGCAGGGACGGCGGCCGGTCGAGAGGGCTCGGAGGCAATACGGTGGATCCGCACCGCCGACCGCTCTGTCGCGGCCGTGCGCAGCGGAGATCAGTCGAGGTCGAAGGCGCCCCGACGGACGTCGGACACAAACGACGACCACGACGCGGGAGCGAAGCCGAGCGTCGGTCCCTGCGGGTCCTTGGAGTCGCGCACCGCGATCTCGCCCATGATCGGGGAGGCGATTTCCACGCACGCGCCGTTTCCTGCGGAGTACGAGGATTTCACCCACATACTCGTCTTTCCCTGCTGAATGGACACAATTGCTCCGATGCGATGTGTTGAGGAAGTGCACCCCGAGTTCCGAGGCGAGAACGACGTTACTCGGCAACATCGTCCGCCCAGGGGGCCGTTCACTCGACCGGATGGCATATTCCCCTGGCCCCTTCCTCGGGGCGGTGTGGAGGTGTAACCTCCGCTCGCTTCAACCGCCGGGAGCCGCGTCGTCAGCCCTCCCCGTGCCGACGCGCGTGGTCCTGGGCCACCTCGCTGATGAACTGACGGCTCTGGTCCACATTGAGCGCTTGGGCGCGCAGATGCTCGTACATCATGCTGTAGCTCTGCACATCGCTGAGTTTCTCCAGATAGAGGTCGCTGGTCACCCCCTCGAGATAGACCACGCTGGTGTCCGACTCGTCGGAGAACTCGAGAATGGTGAACTGTCCGCTCATACCCGGATGCGAGCCCATGCCGAACGGCAGCGCCTGCACCGTCACATGCGGTTCGTGGCTCATCCGCACCAGATAGTCCAGCTGGTCGCTCATGACCTTCGGACTCCCGACCACCCGCCGCATCGCGGCCTCGTCCACCACGGCCCACAGCCGCAGCGGCGCCAGTGGATCGGTGATGCGCTCCTGCCGCCGCAGCCGTACCTGCACGCGCTGGGCGATCTGGTCCGGCGGTGCCTCCGGAAGCGCTCCGCTGATGACCGCCTCCGCGTAGTCCGGCGTCTGCAACAGGCCGGGCAGCACCTGCGGTTCGTAGACCCTCAGCGACGCCGCGTCGGTCTCGAATCCGATGTAGACGCTGTACGGAACGTCACCGAACGCGTTCCACCAGCCCTGCTGGCGCGACTCCTTGGCCATTTGCATCAGGGAATCGACCAGGGCCTTGTCCTCGACCTTGTAGGTCCGGCAGAGGTCGCGCACATCGCGCTGGCTGATGCTGCGCCGTCCGTTCTCCAGTCTGCTGATCTTCGACTGGGAGACCATCAGCTCCTCCGCCACCTCCTCCGCCGTCATGCCCTTCTCCTGGCGGAGTCTGCGCAGTTCCTGCCCCAACCGGCGTCGCCTGACAGTGGGCCCGACGTTCGATGTCACGGGACGTGCACCTCCGGCTTC
This sequence comes from Streptomyces sp. NPDC045899, assembly GCF_056431485.1. Lineage (NCBI taxonomy): Bacteria > Bacillati > Actinomycetota > Actinomycetes > Kitasatosporales > Streptomycetaceae > Streptomyces > Streptomyces sp. NPDC045899. Next base: position 451,168 of record NZ_JBWKKP010000002.1, on the reverse strand, counting down.
ATAGCGCTGATATCTGCTGTTCAGCCTGCCACTACCGGCCGGTGCCGCGCTGGGAAATGGCTCCACAGGGGCGGCCGAACGCACGCGCGGGGCGGTGGGGCGGCCGTCGTCCGGGTCGGCCGTCCCACCACCCCGCGCGCTTCAGCGGCTCCCGAACCGGTCGGTGGGGACTGCGGTGCGGTCGGTGGAGCGGATGTGGTGCTCGTTGTGGTGCGGTTGTCACTCGACGCCCCGGCGCTGCCGGGAAACGGCCCGGTGGTGCCGGAGACGGCGCCCGCCGCCCTGTTGGCGGGTCCGCGGCGTCGCGGTGCCCCGAGGGGCGTCAGCGCGCTCCGACGCGGGCCATGCCCGCGCGACGGGACGGCTGGGCCGGAACGCCGGCCGCGGGCTCCGCCGCGGACCGTGCCCCGGGCTGTCGGCCTCCGGCCGGTGCGCGCCGCGGCTGCGCCGCGACACCGTTCTGCACGTCCATCACGGCGTGCGCCACGAGACCGCCCATCGGGTCGTGCCGGATCAGATCCCGGAGCCGGGAGCGCGAGGAGCGCCCCTCGTTCCCGGGATACAGGTGCTTGCCCAGCCCGACAGCGTGGGCCAGGGCGGCAAGCGCGGCGGTCCGCGGGTCCGGCGGTACGCCGGTGCGGATCGCGTTGTCCAGCCGGTTCCTGATCTCCCGGCTGATCGCCGTGTCCGTCGCCTGGTAGCGAGTGGTCGGCAGCACCCCGCACATCTGGCCCGCCACGGCATGCACCATGCCGCAACGCTCCAGGTGCGTGAGGTACGTCTGGCGCAGCCCCAGCCGGGGCCCGCCGATCCAGTGGACAGCCCGGACCGGGCTGCCGCGTCGGCGCAACAGCTCCAGTGCGGAGTCCAGAGTCGGATCTCCGGTCGGCCGTGGCAGCACCACGGCGATACGATCCCCGTCAGGGGCTATCCGTCCGGCCAGAGCCAGCTCTACTAGCTGCGCTCCGGCAAGACCGAGGTCGAGCGACTGCGGCTGCGCCGTGGTACCCGTGGTCGGGTCCAAAGCGAGCAGCAGAAGCTCCTCCGGAATTGTTCTGCGGCTCCTGCCCATCCATGCCTCCCCGCGTGGATGAATGACAGGGTGACCCCTCTCACATTGGTCTGTCGAGAGTGCCTGGTGGATTTAGGTGGGAACCAGTAGGTATGTCGTTCTCGTCTAGCAGGTGGGCGGGCCCCTGAAGGCGCTCTCCGACGGTGACGCTGCGCGGCTGCGTGCCGGACACACAGGACACTGGTAGAGGTTGGGCTGCGGGACGCGGGGCCAGGAGGCGCCGTACGTCCCGCGAGACGTACGAGGAGGCATCGGTGGCGGGCGAGTCCCCCGGCAAGTCGGAGCAGCAGAAGTCGTCGGGGGAGACGGCTCGGGGAGAGCGTGATCCACGGCTCGCGGTCTTCCAGGAAGGGGAGGCGGCCGGGGGCGCGTCGGCGGTCGCCGTCGCGTCCGACAACCCGGAGGCCGAGCCCGAGTCGGCTCCCGAGGAAACCGGTTCGCCGCAGGCGGACCGGGCGACGGCGGTCTTCCGCACCACGCGGGACGCGAAGGATGCGGACGGTGCCGAGGGCTCCTCGGACGCCGAAGCGGAACCTGAAGCGGAATCCAAGCGACCGGATGCCGGGGCGGACGGCGCGACGGCCGATGACGCCTCCGACGACGGTGACGGCGAGGCGTCCGACGTTCGCGATAGCGAATCCGGCGAAGACGGCGACGCCACGGACGAGGAGCGGGCGGAGTCCGGGCCGGAGGCCGAACCGGAAGCCGGGGCCACGGCTTCGGGGCTGCCCACCCGCCCCAAGGCCGGGGCGGCCGGGCCGGAGAGCGCAACGTCGGACAGCGAATCCGGCAAATCGGATGATTCCGGCAAAGCGGCTGCCACTGACGCCGCGCCCGAGGAGCGTGACGCCCGGCTGCGCCAGGCGGTGGCGGCCTGGGTCGCCAACTCCGATGCGGACGACGATGCGGACGCCGCCACGGACGCCGAGGCCACGGACGCCACGGACGCCAGAGACGGCGACGCGGACGACGGTGACGACGCCGACACATCCGGCGACCAGCCGTCCGCTCCGTCGGTCGATCAGCGGACCGCGGTGTTCCGCACGCTGAAGTCCACCTCCACCGCCAAGGAGGAGACCAAGGACGACGCCAAGGACGAGGCCAAGGACGAGGCCGGGGACGACGAGGACCAGCCCGTCGACCGCGCCACGGCCGCCTTCGGCGTGCTGCCGGGCAAGCGCACCCCCAAGGACGGCGAGGACGGCAAGGGCGGCGAGGACGGCGCGAACCCCGTCGACCGGCCGACCACGACCTTCAAGGCGCTCGACCGCGACAAGAAGGACCCCGACAAGAAGGACCCCGACAAGAAGGACCCCGACAAGAAGGACGCCGGGAAGTCCGGTGCCGACAAGTCCGGCACCAAGAGGCCCGCCGAGTCCGAGAACGAGCGGACCAGCAAGTTCGTACCGCTCCGCTCGGCCGACGCACCGCCCGCCAAGTCCACGAAATCCGCCGAGCCCGCCGAGCCCGCGAGCGCGTCCGCCGAAGCGCCGTCCGCCCCCGCCGCCGACGGCTCCGCCCCGCCGCCCGCGCTCACGGAGGCCGAGCGGACCAAGCAGCAGCCGCTGCCGCCGCTGACGGATGACGGCAAGCAGCCCGCGCCGCTCGACCTGCTGGCCCAGCTGACCAATACGCCGCCCAAGCCCGAGACCCCGATGCGCACGGCCGTGCGCCGGGTCAAGATCTGGACGCCGCTGCTCCTGCTGCTCGTGGTCGTCCTGGGTGTCGCCCAGGCCGTGCGGCCGCTGCCGGAACCGGCGCTGGAGCTCACCGCCGACGCCACCTACTCCTTCAAGGGCGGCAAGCTCTCCATGCCCTGGCCCGGCCAGGGCCAGTCCGCCGTCGAGGTCGAGGGCGTGGGCAGCCTGGGCACCTCCGGTGCGCAGAAGCCGGTGCCGATCGCGAGCGTCACCAAGGTGATGACCGCCTATGTGGTGCTCAGGGACCACCCGCTGAAGGCCAACGGCGAGGGCCCGCCCATCAAGATCGACAAGACGGCGGCCGATGAGTCCGGTTCCGCCGACGAGTCGCGCGCCTCGGTCAAGGAGGGGCAGACCTTCACCCAGCACCAGCTGGTCCAGCTGCTGCTGATCAACTCCAGCAACAACATCGCCCGTCTGCTGGCCCGCTGGGACGCGGGGTCGCTGGAGAAGTTCGTCGTGAAGATGAACGACGCGGCCAAGGACCTGGGCATGAAGAACACCATCTACACCGACCCCAGCGGTCTGAAGTCCAGCACCAAGAGCACCGCCGAGGACCAGCTGAAGCTGGCGAAGGCGGCCATGCAGTCCGAGGCGTTCCGCGCCGTGGTGGCCACGCCCAACACCGAGATCCCCGGTCTCGACGACCGGATCTACAACAACAACAACCTGCTGGTGAAGCCGGGCGTGATCGGGATCAAGACCGGTTCCAGCACCCCGGCGGGCGGTGCGCTGATGTGGGGCGCCGAGAAGACCGTCGCGGGCAAGAAGCAGCGGATCCTCGGTGTGGTGCTGGAGCAGCGCAGCGGCGGCACCCTGGACGAGAGCCTCCAGCTCGTGCAGACCAACAGCTACAAGCTCATCACCGCGTTGCAGAACGGGCTGACCTCGGCCACGGTGGTGAAGAAGGGCGACGTCGTCGGTCACGTGGACGACGGCCTGGGCGGTACGACCCCGGTCGTCGCCACCAAGGACCTCACGGCGGTCGGCTGGTCCGGACTGACCGTGGACCTGAAGCTGACCGACGGCGGGAAGACCGTTCCGCACTCGGCCAAGGCGGGCACGGTCGTCGGTGACATCACCGTCGGCACCGGTCCGGGGCAGCTGAAGGCGCCGGTGGCGTTGCAGGACGATCTCTCCGAGCCGTCGTTCGCCTCGAAGCTGACCCGTATCGGCTGACCGGGCGGGGCCGGTCCGGAGGCAGCGGAGTGGCCCCGGCGCGGGAAGCGCGCCGGGGCCCGAAACGGTTCGCCGCGCGCCACGCGTGCTAGCGTCGCTCCGTCCCCGGCCTGTACCCGCCCGTGGCGAACCCGGGGATGCCGGTACAGGGTTGACAGACGATGGGGGCAGACTTCGGGGGAAGACGGGGAGAGCCACAGTGACCACCGTGGATCCGACACGGGCCGACAAAGGCGGGAGCTCGGAGGAGAGCACCGCCTCGCGAATACGCGTACCCGCGCAGCGCTGGCCGGCCGAGCCGGACGGCCCGGCGGGGGCCGCAGACGGAAGCCGGGGCCCCGACGGGAGAGGACCGTTCGGGCGCGCCTGGCGGGCCCTGCGTCATCCGGTGCCCGCGGCCCTGGCCGTCGCGGCGCTGCTGCACCTGATGTGGGTGGCGCTGCTCGCGAACAGCGGCGGTGACCTCGCCGCGCAGGACGCGTGGGCGGAGTTCGCGCTCCAGCATCCCGACTCGGCGTACAACCTGGCCTGGTACGGCGGGATGCACCCGGTGTCGTACAGCGTCATCTCTCCGTATCTGATGGCGGTCTTCGGCGTCCGCTCCACGATGATGATCGCCGGGACGCTGTCGGCGGGGCTGCTGGCCCTGCTGCTGGTGCGCAGCCGTGTCGTGCGGCGGCCGATGTGGCCGACCCTGTACGGAGCGTTCGCGCTCACCTGCAACGCCATCTCGGGCCGTGTGACCTTCGGCCTCGGAGCCATGTTCGGACTCGCGGCGGTGGCCGTGATCTTCGCCTGGCCCGCGAAGTGGCGCTCCCGCCGCTGGCACCACCGGACCGGACGGTTCCTGCTGGCCGCGGCGCTGGCCGCGCTGTCGACCATGTCCAGCCCGGTGGCCGGGCTGTTCGTGGGGTTCGTGGCCGCCGCGCTGTGGCTGACCAAGCGGCGTCCCGCGGCGTACGCGCTCGGGATCACCCCGGCCGTCGTGGTGGGCCTGTCCGCCTGGCTGTTCCCGTTCTCCGGCGAGCAGCCGATGGGCATCGGCTCGGTGATACTCCCCTTCATCACGGGCGCCACGGTCTGTCTGTGCGCGCCCAAGGCCTGGACGACGGTCCGGGTCGGTGCCGGGCTCTATTCCCTGGCCGTGGTGCTCACCTGGCTGATCCCCTCGCAGATCGGCACCAACATCTCCCGGCTCGGCATGATCTTCGGCGGTGTGGTGCTGATCGCGATGCTGCCGTCGCTGCGCAGGCCGCCCCGGGCCGAGCTGCGCTCCACCGCCTCCGGGCGCCGGTGGACGGCCCTGGTGCTCGCCCTGACCACGGTCACCGTCTGGCAGGGGGTCAAGACCGCCGACGACATCATCCACACCACCCCCTCCGCGTCCTGGGCCCGTGAGCTGGCGCCGCTGGTCGACGCGCTGAAGCGGGAGAAGGCCGACCGGGGCCGGGTCGAGGTGGTCCCGGTACGCAGCCATCGCGAGTCCTCCGCGCTCGCCCCGTACGTCAACCTCGCCCGCGGCTGGAACCGCCAGCGGGACCTGGACCGCAACCCGCTCTTCTACGACGACACCCTGAACGCGGCCAGCTACCACGGGTGGCTCAAGCGCTGGGCCGTGCACTACGTGGTGCTGCCCGCCGACGACCCGGACACCGCCGCCGAGGAGGAGGCCGAGCTCCTCGCCACCGACCTGCCCTATCTGCGGAAGGTCTGGTCCGACGACAACTGGAAGCTGTACGAGGTCAAGGACCCCACCCCGATCGCCGAGCCGCCGGCCACCGTGGAGCACGCGGGTGCCGAACAGCTGGTGCTCAAGGTGCGTGCCCGGGGCCCGGTGCTGATCCGCGTGCCGTACTCGCCGTGGCTCGGCCTGGTGGACAAGGACGGGAAGAGCGTCCACGCCCCGAAGGCGGAGAGCGACGACAGGCTCCCGGTGAACCGCCAGGGCTGTCTGACCAAGCAGGTCCAGCATGTGGAGGAGGGGCAGCCGGAGGACGAGTGGACCGTGCTGCACGCCCCGCGCGCCGGTACGTACCGGATAGCGGGCAAGTACCAGCTCCCGCGTGGCACGCCCTGTCCGGACGAGATGGTTCCGTAACGCCGGGGGATTGAACGCGGACCGCCGCCGGGCCGTAACGGATGATGGCGGCCCGACCTCCCGTGCCTGGTCCGCCGTGCCACCACCGGGCTCCGCACGGAAGGACCTTCGGCATGCTGCCGCTCTTCTCGCGCTCTCGTCAGCGGCCCACGCCCGACGAGACGACCTCCGCCGGCCCGGACGGCGCCGCGGCGGACACCGGCGGTGTCCGGCCGCGGCGGACGGGGCCCGGCGGCTGGCGGCGGCGGTACCCGGCCGTGGCGAAGGCCGTGGCCTGGACGGTCACCGGCCTCTCGGCCGCGCTGGTGTTCCTCGCCCTGCTGATGCCCACCACGCTGTCCGCGCTCACCGTCGAGACCTTCCTGCGGATACCCGTGGAGGCGATCTTCGGAGCGGCGCTGCTGCTGCTCCTGCCGCCACTGCCCCGGCGGGTGGTGGCGGCGCTGGGCGGCGCGGTCCTCGGAGCGCTGACCATCCTGAACGCCCTGGACATCGGCTTCAACGAGTTCCTCGGCCGCGGCTTCAACGTGGTGCTGGACTGGATCCTGCTGGATGACGCCCAGTCGTACATGAAGGACTCGCTCGGTCCGACGACCGCCACCGCCGTCTCGATCGGCGCGGTGGTGCTCGCCGCCCTGGTGGTCGTCCTGATGGCGCTGGCGGTCGTCCGGCTCAGCACCGTCATGGCCCGCAACAGCGCCGTGGCGACCCGGGGCACCCTGGTGCTCGGCACCGTGTGGGTGGTCTGCGCGGCGTTCGGGGTGCAGTCCGCGGGGGGCCAGGCGTTCGCGTCCCGCACCACGGTCGCGCGCGTCCAGGACCGCGCGGAGCGGGTGAACAAGACCCTGGAGGACGAGCGGAAGTTCGCCAAGGAGGCCAAGGTCGACGCCTATGGCAGCACCCCGGGTGACCAGCTGCTGACCGGGCTGCGCGGCAAGGACGTCATCTTCACCTTCATCGAGAGCTACGGCCGCGCGGCCATCGAGGACCCGCTGATCGCCCCCGGCGTGGGCAAGGTGCTCGACCGGCAGACCGAGCGGCTGCGCGAGGCGGGCTTCGCGTCCAAGAGCGGCTGGCTCACTTCCGCGACCTACGGCGGCAGCAGCTGGCTGGGCCACTCCACCTTCCTCTCCGGTCTGTGGATCGACAACCAGAGCCGCTACCGCACCGTCACCGCGGGCGACCACCTCAGCCTGACCCGCGCCTTCAAGCGCACCGGTGCCTGGCGGACCGTCGGCATCATGCCGGGGGTCACCAAGGGCTGGCCGGAGGCCCGGTTCTACGGCCTCGACCACGTCTACGACTCGCGTGAGATGGGCTACCAGGGGCCCAAGTTCAGCTGGTCCACCATGCCCGACCAGTACGCGCTGAGCGCCTTCGAGCGGCTGGAGCACGGCAGGAAGCACGACAAGCCGCTGATGTCGGAGATCATCCTGACCTCCAGCCACCAGCCCTGGGCGCCCATCCCCAGGACCGTGCCCTGGAGCGAGGTCGGCGACGGCTCGGTCTACGACTCCATCGAGAAGGCGGGCGAGGACCCCAAGGACGTGTTCACCGACTCCACCAAGGTGCGTACGGAGTACGGGCGTTCGGTGCAGTACTCGGTCAACAGCCTCATCGACTACGTGCTGAAGTACGGCAGCAAGAACACCGTGCTGGTCTTCCTCGGCGACCACCAGCCGCTGGCCCGGGTCAGCGGTGAGAACGCCAGCCGGGACGTACCGGTGGCGATCGTCGCCCATGACAAGAAGGTGCTGGACCGGATCTCCGACTGGCACTGGGATGACGGTCTGAAGCCCGGTGCGAAGGCTCCGGTGTGGAAGATGAGTTCCTTCCGCGACCGCTTCCTGCGTGCCTACGGACCGGACGGCACCCCCAAGCCGTCCCCCAAGCCGTCCGCCAAGCCTTCGGAGAAGCCCTCGAAGAAGTGACCCCGGTGGGGTGTTGTCCACGGGGTAGGGCGCGACGGCGGTGACCAGAGGCGGTGCGACGGACCCGGAGCACCCGGCGCGACGGGCTCCGCGCGTCGCGCGCCCGGCCATTCGGGTGACGTACCGTCACCCTTCTTGTCGCGGACTACGTCAGATGGATTACTGAATGTGCGCGGCAGGTCCCCGCCGGTGATGCCGGCGAGGGGACGGCCGCCGCATCCCTCGTCGGTCCCGGGCGCCAGGTGCACGACGAGCGGGCAGTCAGTCACCCATCCCCTTCGGCACCGCGTCCCCCGGACGCCGTCTTCGAGGAGACACCGTCATGCCCATCTCACCGAACCAGGGATCCACCGGTGGCGGTACCACGGTCACCATCACCGGGACCAATCTCGCCGGAGCCACCGCCGTGCGCTTCGGTGGCAAGCTGGCCACCATCACCGCCAACACCCCCACCTCGGTCACCGTCACCTCGCCCTCCGGTACCGGGGTGGTCGACGTGACCGTGACCACGCCGGGCGGCACCAGCAACCCGCTCCAGTTCTTCTACGTGGGTGCCCCCTTCAAGGCGTCCCTGAGCGCCAGTTCCGGCCCGCTGGTCGGTGGCAACACCATCACCCTCAGCGGCACCGGGCTGTCCACCGCGACCACGGTGTCCTTCGGCGCCAACAACGCCACGCCCACCGTGGTGTCCGACAGCACCCTCACCGTCGCGGTCCCCGCGGGCGCCGTGGCCGGTTCGGTTCCGGTGACCGTGACCACCGCGGGCGGCAGCAACAACGGTCTGACGTACACCTACGTGGACGTGCCGACCGTCACCGGTTTCGCCCCGACCTCGGGTCCGGCCAGCGGTGGCACCGCGGTGACCATCACCGGCACCAACTTCGGCACCACCCAGTCGGTCACCTTCGGCGGGATCGCCGCGCCGTTCACCGTCGTCAACTCCACCACCGTGTCCGCGGTGACGCCGCCCACGGCGGACGGGCAGCCCGGTCCGGCCAACGTCACCGTCACCAACGCGGCGGGCAGCGCCACTGCCCCGACCCAGTTCACCTACCTCGCCGGTCCCGGCATCTGATCACGAGTGGGACGACCCGCCGAAGGAGAAGCACGTTGAGCATGTCCTTTGCAGGTGCGGACACCGGCCCCACGGCGGCCCTGGCGTCCCCTCCCGTGATCAGCTCCGTGAGTCCCGCCGCCGGTGCACCCGGCGGCGGGACCCTCGTCACACTGACCGGGACCAACTTCCAGCAGGCGACCGCGGTACGGTTCGGCGCCACGATCGCCACCTCGTTCACGGTCAACTCGGCGACCCAGATCACGGTCGTCTCCCCGCCGGGGACCGGTTCGGTCCAGATCACCGTCACCACGCCGAACGGCACCAGCAATGGTGTGCCGTTCAGCTTCGTGGGGTCCCCGGCGCCGGTGCTGACGTCCCTGACGCCGACCCAGGGCCCCGCCGCCGGCGGGACCGCGGTCACGATCACGGGGACGTCCCTGTCCGGGGCCACGGCGGTGCGCTTCGGCGCCACCAACGCCGCCTCGTTCCTGGTCGTCTCGGCGACCCAGATCGTGGCCGTCGCCCCCGCGGGCAGTGGCACGGTCCTGGTCACGGTGACGACCCCGGGCGGAACCAGCAATGGTCTGCCCTTCGCCTTCCTCCCCGCCCCGGCGGTGTCCTCGGTGTCGCCGAACCAGGGCCCGGGCGCGGGCGGGAACACGGTGACCGTCACCGGTTCCGGGTTCTCCGGCGCCACGGCCGTGCGGTTCGGTTCGACGAACGCCACGTCGTTCACCGTGGTCTCGCCGACCCAGATCACCGCCGTCGCTCCACCGGGCAGCGGTACCGTCCAGGTCACCGTGGTCACAGCGGGTGGTACCAGCAACGGGGTGTCCTACACCTATGTCGCGGTGCCGTCGCTGACCTCGGCGGTGCCCAACCAGGGCCCCGCGAGCGGCGGGAACAACGTCACGCTGACCGGCTCCGGGCTGTCCGGTGCCACGTCGGTGATGTTCGGGTCCACCCCGGCCACGTCGTTCATCGTGGTGTCCGCGACCCAGGTCGTGGCCATCGCGCCCCCGGGCACCGGCACGGTGCAGGTCACGGTGGTGACGCCGGGTGGGACGAGTAATGGGGTGTCGTACGGCTATGTGGTGGCGCCGTCGTTGTCGTCGGTGTCGCCGAACCAGGGTCCGCCCGCCGGTGGCAACACGGTGATCCTGACGGGTTCCGGGTTCGCGGGTGCGACGTCGGTGTTGTTCGGTTCGACGCCTGCCACGTCGTTCACGGTCAATTCGGCGAGCCAGATCACGGCCACTGCCCCGCCCGGCACCGGCACGGTCCAGATCACGGTGACCACTCCGGGTGGCACGAGCAATGGGGTGGGGTACTCGTACACCTCCGCTCCGGTGCTGTCGTCGGTGTCGCCGCCACAGGGTCCGCCCGCCGGTGGCAACACGGTGATCCTGACGGGTTCCGGGTTCGCGGGTGCGACGGCGGTGTTGTTCGGTTCGACGCCTGCCACGTCGTTCACGGTCAACTCGGCGACCCAGATCACGGCCACCGCCCCGCCCGGCACCGGCACCGTTCAGGTCACGGTGGTGACTCCGGGTGGTACCAGCAACGGGGTGTCCTACACCTATCTCGCGGTGCCGTCACTGGTCTCGGCGGTGCCCAATCAGGGCCCCGCGGGCGGTGGGAACAACGTCACGCTGACCGGCTCCGGGCTGTCCGGTGCCACGTCGGTGATGTTCGGGTCCACCCCGGCCACGTCGTTCATCGTGGTGTCCGCGACCCAGGTCGTGGCCATCGCGCCCCCGGGCACCGGCACGGTCCAGATCACGGTGACGACACCGGGTGGCACCAGCAACGGGGTGGGTTACACCTACACCTCCGTTCCGGTGCTGACATCCGTGTCGCCGACGCAGGGTCCGGCCACCGGGGGCAACACGGTGACCCTGACCGGGTCCGGGTTCACCGGGGCCACGGCGGTGCTGTTCGGTTCGACCGCCGCCAATTCCTTCACGGTGGTGTCCCCGACGCAGATCACGGTCACCGCTCCAGCCGGGACCGGTACGGTCCAGATCACGGTGGCGACGCCGGGTGGCACGAGCAACGGGGTGAGCTACACCTACACCTCCGCGCCCGTGCTGACCTCGATCTCGCCCAGCCAGGGTTCGGTCAACGGCGGCAACACGGTGACGCTGACGGGTTCCGGGTTCACCGGGGCCACCGCGGTGACGTTCGGCTTCCAGCCGGCCGTCTCGTTCACCGTGGTCTCGTCCACCCAGATCACCGCCGTCGTCCCGCCCGGCAGCGCCGGGGCGGTACCGGTGACGGTGACCACCCCGGGCGGCACCAGTAACAGCGTGACCTACATCTATCTGGCCATCCCCGCGCTCACCAGCGTCGTCCCCAACCAGGGGCCGACCACGGGCGGCACGACGGTCACCCTCACGGGCAGTGGGTTCCTCGGCGCCACGGCGGTGTTGTTCGGTTCGACACCCGCCACGTCGTTCACGGTGGTGTCCGCGACCCAGATCGGCGCGGTCGCGCCGCCGGGGACCGGCACCGTCCAGATCACCGTGGTGACACCGGGCGGGACGAGCAACGGAGTGCCGTACACCTATGTGCCGGTGCCGGTGCTGACGTCCGTGATCCCCGTCCAGGGACCGACCACCCCGGGGTCGACGGTCACGCTGCTCGGAACCGGTCTGGCGGCGACGAACGGGGCGCTCTTCGGCTCCACGCTCGTCGCCTTCACGGTGGTGTCCGACGGCCTGGTCACCGCGACGGACCCTGGCGGGTCTCCCGGGCCGGTCTCCATCACGGTGACCTCGCCCGGCGGGACCAGTAATGCCGTCACCTACACCAGGGTCTCCGGGCCCGGAATCTAGGGCCGCGGCAGCCGCCCCTGGTGCGTGGCGGACCGCGGACGGTCGGCGCACGGCCGGGACCACCACACTCCCGTGCCGTGCGTCAGACCGGGCAGTGCCCGCTCGACGCCGTGCGCCCGGCGGGCCGGGATCTCACCCCGGACCAGCCAGCCCGTGTCACCGTCCACGCTCTCCGTGATGTCCGCCCCGGCGGCGGAGAGGTGGGCGGTGACCGCTGCGAGCGCGTCCGCCGGAACCTCCGACTCGAAGGCGTGGTACGGCTCGTAGATCCGCCACCCGGCCCGGTCCAGGGCCTCGCGCAGCACCCCGGGGGTGACACCGCGGAAGTCGGCGGCGGTGCTCATCGGGCCGATGAATCCGGAGCGGACCAGGACCACTCGGCAGTCGGTCACCGTACGGCCGCGGAAGCCGTGGAGCAGTGTGGTGTGCACCGTCTCCTCGATCGCGTGGTGGAACGCGCGGGGCAGCGCGCCGAGTTCGGTCTCGTAGGCGAAGACGGCGCCGGTGCCCACGGGGGCCGGTTCCACCCGCAGCCCGACCGTGGCCCACAGCCCGTCGTGGTCGAACCGGGCGATCTCGTGGCACGCCTCTCCGACCCCCGCGGGCCGCTCGACCAGCACCGGGCGGCTGGGCTCGAAGTCGGCCTCCACACCGTAGTCCTGGGCCAGCGTGGCCGCGATGATCTCCTTCTGGACCTCGCCGTAGAGCAGTACCGAGGTGTCGCCGCCGGGCAGCGCCCGGGTGTGGATCAGCGGGTCCTGGTCGGCGAGATCGAGCAGCGCGCCGTACAGCCGGGCCGCCGCCGCGGAGCCCTCCTCACGGGCGCGGACGACGGTCTGGAGGCTGGGCGCGGCGAAGTGCGGCCGGTCGTGGTCACCGGTGTCCTCCGGGTCCCCGGGCGGGCCCAGCCGGTCGCCGACGCGGACGCCGGAGAGCCCGCGGACCTTGGCGATGTTCCCGGCGGTGAGCGGGCCGGGTGTCTCCCCGGCCCGTCCGACGACCTCCAGCGAGGTGATCTGCCCGGTGAGTTCGCGGACCGGGCCGCCACCCGCCTCGCGCCGGTACAGGGTCACCCGCCGGCGCGCGGTCACCTCACCGGAGAACAGCCGCAGATAGGCGGTCCTGGGGCCACCGCCCCTGCCACCCCTTCCGCGTTCGACGGCGAAGACCGTCCCGCGCGGTTCCTCGCCGCCGGGCGCGGCCGGTACGAGCCGGGCGATCCCCTCGGTCAGGGCCCCGACCCCCTCACCGCTCAGCGCGGAGCCGAAGAACACCGGGTGGACGGTGCCCGCCGCGGTGGCGGCGGTGAGCGCCGTCCACACCTCGCCGGGGGAGGGGAGCGGTCCGTCGACGACCCGGGCGAGCATCGTGTCGTCGGTCTCCGCCAGTACCTCCGCGGCCTCGGTGCGTACCGCGGTGTCGTCGAGGGAGCGGGGGAGGACCCGGGCGTCCCGGGCGCCCGGCCGCCGGACCGCCGTCAGGGGGACCAGCAGCGGGGCGAGGCTCCGCCGGACGTCCGCGAGCAGCGCGGTGTCCCGGGCGCCCGCGCGGTCGATCTTGTTGATGAAGACCAGCACGGGCAGCCGCAGCCGCCGCAGCGTCTTCATCAGCACCCGGGTCTGCGCCTGGACGCCCTCGACGGCGGACAGCACCAGGACGGCACCGTCCAGCACTCCGAGTGCCCGCTCGACCTCGGCGATGAAGTCGGAGTGTCCGGGGGTGTCGATGAGGTTGATCTGGGTGGTGCCGGTGGTGAAGGAGGCGACGGCGGTGCGCACGGTGATCCCGCGCTGCCGCTCGATGGTTCCGGTGTCGGTCTGGGTGTCGCCGGTGTCGACGCTGCCGAGCCGGTCGATCACCCCGGCGTCGTACAGCAGTCGCTCGGTGAGGCTGGTCTTACCGGCGTCGACGTGTGCGAGCACGCCGATGTTCAGGGTCCGCGAGACCCGGGGAGAGCTGGGCATGGATGCTGATGTCCTCGAGAACGGTCGTCCGGTGGGGGCGCTGGTTCGTTCCGAGGGATCGGCGCATCGCATGCTCCTGTCGGGTGACGGATGAGGGACCGATGCCGGTCGCGGACATCCTGGGCGCGGTGGTGCGGGGGCGCAACCGAATTAGGCCCTGTCCTGCCGGCTGCCGCCGGTCGTTCTGGCGAGAGCGCGGACCAGAGGGTTGCGGTTCTCGGTCAGCCAGGCGAACGCCCAGCGGACGGGCGCCGCGTCGCGGACGGGGACATAGACCAGGCCGGGCCATGCGTAGAAGCGGGCGGCCTCGGCGGCGGCCGCGGAGACGGACTGCCCGGCGCCGGCCGCCTTCAGCTGGCCGTCCCAGTTGGCGATCTCGGGTCCCCGGGCCACGGGGTGCCCCGAGGGGGTGCGGAAGGGCTGGAAGACCTCTTCCATGGAGGCCGGAATCGGCGAGCGGTGGGATACGAAGGTCAGATCGCCGTAGTCCTCCAGGCATACCGATGCGCGGTCGGCGTAGGGGTGGTCGGCGGACATCATCAGCACGATCGGCGAGGTGTGGGTGACCGGGCCGGTGGCGATGCGCGGCGCCTCAGGTCGCCAGACGGCGCACCACCCGCCGCAGTTGCTCGGTGTAGTGCTCGCGGAACTCCGACGACCCGGGGTCGGCGTCGAAGAGCTGGCGTACGGCGTGCGGCATCGTGTGCGGCGCGGAGACCAGGCAGACGCACAGCAGCATCGCCATGGCCGGGTCGATGTCCTCGCCGATCTCGCCGTTCGCCTGGCGCCGCCGCATGTCGGAGAGGTCTTCGGGCTCATCCTCCGGCGTGCCTCCGGTCAGTCCCGACCACGCCTTGAGACGGTTGCCCCGAGGGTCGGCGAACCCTTCCCGGAGATAGCGGACGATGAGCTCGTCGAAGGGGAGTCCGGGGTCGTTGAAGTCCGCCTCGCGCCGCAGCCATTCGCGGCCGAGCTCCTTGTAGAGCCCCTCCTTGCCGCCGAAGTGGTAGTTGATCAGCTGTTTGTTGACGCCCGCGCGGTCCGCGATGTCCTGGACGCGGGCCCCCGCGTACCCCTTCTCGGCGAACTCGTCCATGGCCGCCTCCAGCAGCAGCCGCCGGGAGCGCTCCGGGTCCAGCTTGCGCTCCTCGGGCGCGGGGGCACGACGGGGCTTCTTCGGCGTCCCCTGCATCTCGCTCATCTCCTCTGCTCGGCCGGACGGGTCGGCTGACCGGCCGCACCAGGCTAACGGTGGTGGTCACACAATCATCCATCTATATGTTTGACAAGTTCATCCGGTTGGTTGAATCTAGCGGTGCGGGATCAACGTCATCCCAACGGAGCACCCGAGCAAGGAGATTCGTCATGATCGTGGTCACCGGAGCCACCGGGAACGTCGGCCGGTACGTGGTGAAGGAGCTGGCCGAGGCGGGTGCGGAGGTCCGCGCGCTGACCCGCGACCCGGAGAACGCCCGGCTGCCCTCGGGCGTCACCGCGGCTCGTACCGAGGACCTGCCCTTCGACGGCGCCGAGGCGCTCTTCCTCAACCCCGCCGTGGCGTGGAACGGCGCGGACGCGCTGCTCCGGCGCGCCACGGAGCAGGGGGTGCGGCGGATCGTGCTGCTGTCCTCGTCCGCCGCCCTCGACCCCGGTCCCGGCAACCCCATCGGCACCCACCACCGCGATCTGGAGCTCGCGATCGAGGCCCTGGACGTGGAGTGGACCTTCATCCGGCCGGGTGCCTTCGCGGTGAACTCGCTCCAGTGGGCGGACGAGATCACGTCCGGCGACGTCGTCCACGGCCCCTACGCGGACTGCCGGACCGCGCCGATCCACGAGGCCGACATGGGCGAGATCGCCGCCCGTGCGCTGCTCGGGGACGACCTCGTCGGCCGGGCTCCGGTGCTGACCGGGCCCGAGTCGCTGAGCTTCGCCGAACAGGCGCGGATCGTGGGCGAGGCCATCGGGCGGCCGCTGCGGTACGAGGAGCTGCCGCGCGAGGTGGTGCGCGAGGGGATGCTCCGGGGCTTCGCCACCCCGGAGATCGCGGATTCCCTGCTGGACATGTTCGAGGCGGGGGTCGGGGTTCCGGCCGAGGTCTCGCCGGAGACCGAGCGGATCACCGGTCACCCGGGGCGGACGTTCGCCCAGTGGGCGGCGGACCACAAGGCCGACTTCAGCTGACGGGGGCGGCGGACGGCGGCGGGGCCGGAGCGGGGGTGTTCAGGACGCGGCCCGGGGGCCCCGCTTGGTCCCGGTCTTCTTCGCGGTGGTCTTGGCGGTGGTCTTCTTCGCCGACTTCCCAGTCGGCGCCTTCGCCGTCGTCCTGGTCGCGGCCTTCTTCGAACCCGTCTTCTTCTCCGTCTTCTTCTGTGCCGTCCCCGCCGCCGTCTTCTTCGCCGTCCTGCCGCCCGCCGAGGAGGCGCCCCGCTTGGCCGCGGGAGCCTTCTTCGCCGCTGCCTTCTTGCGTCCGCGCAGCTCGGTGACGGTCGCCTCCTCGCCTCCTTGGGCCGCCTCTTCCGTGCCGGCCGCCTCGCCCCGCGCCTGCCGGGCACTGCGGACGCTGTCCTTCAGGGCCGCCATCAGATCGACGACCTGTGCGCCCCCGGGTTCCTCACCGGGTCCGGCGACGGGCGCGGTCCCGGAGACCTTCGCCGCCACCAGGGCTTCCAGCGCCTCGTGGTACTCGTCGTGCAGCTCACTCAGATCCACCTCGCCGAGCGTCGCCATCAGGGTGTCGGCCAGGTCCAGTTCGGCGGGCCTGACCTTCACCTTCTCCTTGGGTGCCACCCCCGTGGCGTCCCGCACCTCGTCCGGCCACAGCAGCCGGTGCATCGCGAGGGCGTCACCCACCACCCGCAGCATCCCCAGCCGCTCCCGCCCGCGGTGTACGTACTTGGCGATGGCCACCTTCTCGCTGCGCCTGAGCGCCTCCCGCAGCAGTGCGTACGGCTTGGCCGCGGCCGTGCCGTTGACCCCCAGGTAGTAGGCGTCACCCATTTGCAGCGGATCGATCTCCGCGGCGGAGACGAACGCCTCGATCTCCAGCGAGCGGGTGGTGGGCAGCGGAAGGGCCGCCAGATCCTCGTCGGTGATCGGGATCAGCGCACCGTCGGCGTCCTCGTACGCCCGTCCGATCTCGCCCGTCTCGACCTGCTTCTCCTCCAGCTCACAGATCTTGCGGTACCGGATGCGGCCGCCGTCGGCGGTGTGGATCTGCCGGAACGAGACGGAGTGGTCCTCGGTCGCCGGGTACATCTTGATCGGGATGCTCACCAGACCGAAGGAAATGTTCCCATTCCAGATAGATCGCATGCTTGATCCCTTTCGTGAGATTCTTATCCTATGTCCCCGATCGCGGAGGTGGAGGGGCGGCGGATCGCGCTCAAGAACCTCGACAAGGTCATCCATCCGGCCACCGGCACCACCAAGGGCGAGCTGCTGCACTACCTGGCCTCGGTGGCCGACGCGCTCCTCGGCCACCTCCACGGGCGGCCGCTGGCGTTCCTGCGCTACCCGGACGGCCCCGACGGCCAGATGTTCTTCACCAAGAACCCGCCACCCGGCACCCCGCCCTGGGTGACGACGGCCGAAGTCACCCGCCACGAGGGCGAGACCGCCCGCCAGGTGCTCGTCCAGGACCTGCCCTCGCTGATGTGGGCGGCCAACCTGGTCGTCGAGTTCCACGCCCCCATGTGGCGGATCGACCCGGGCGAGGGCATCGCCGACCGGCTCGTGTTCGACCTCGACCCCGGACCGCCCGCGACCATCGTCGACTGCTGCGCCGTCGCCCTGTGGCTGCGCGAGCGGCTGGGCGCCGACGGGCTCACCGCCTACGCCAAGACCAGCGGCTCCAAGGGGCTGCACCTGCTGGTCCCGCTGGAGCCGACCCCCTCCCGGCAGGCCACCGCCTACGCCCGGCGGCTCGCCGCCGAGGCCGCCACGGCCCTGCCCCGCCTGGTCATCCGCAAGATGACCCGCTCGCTGCGGACCGGGAAGGTGTACGTCGACTTCAGCCAGAACGCGGCCGCCAAGACCACCGCCGCCCCCTATACGGCCCGTGCCCGCGCCGAACCCACCGTCTCCACCCCCGTCACCTGGGACGAGATCGACCGGACGGCGGAGGCCGGGCCGGCGGTGGACGGCGCGGACGGCTCCGGCGGGGCCGGGCCGCTGGTCTTCCGGATCGACGACATCCCCTCCCGTCTCGACCGCCACGGCGATCTGCTCGCCCCGCTCCTCGACCCCGGCGAGGCCCGTCCGCTGCCCGCGGGTGACGACCGATGACCTCCCCAGCGCCGCCGCTGCTGCCGCCGGTGGAGGTGGCCCTGGCCCGCCCCGTTCCCTCCTTGCCCCTCCCCGCGGAGGGGCGGCGGCTGGCGTACGAACCGAAGTTCGACGGCCACCGGCTGGTGATCTTCCGGCTGGACGACGCCGTGCGAATGCAGTCCCGCTCCGGCCGTATCGTCACCCGCGCCTTCCCCGACCTGGAGGCCGCCGCCCGGCCGCTGCCGCCCGGCACCGTCCTGGACGGCGAGGTGGTGGTGTGGGCGGGCGGCCGCACCGACTTCGCCTCCGTCCAGAAGCGCGCCTTCGCCGCCACCGACTCCCGCGCCGCCCGGCTCGCCCGTGAACTCCCCGCCTCCTACGCGGCGTTCGACCTGCTGGCCCTGGCCGGTGCGGACCTGCGGCCGCTGCCCTACGAACAGCGCCGCGCCCGGCTGATGGCCCTCCTGGAACCGCTCGGCCCACCACTCCAGGCCGTCCCCATGACCACCGACCCCGAACTCGCCGCCACCTGGTACGAGTCGCTCACGGCCATCGGGGTCGAGGGGCTGGTCGTCAAAAGCCTCGACGAGCCCTACCGCGTGGGCCGCCACTGGCGGAAGGTGCGGCATGCGGAGACCCGGGACGCGGTGGTCGTGGGCGTCGTCGGGCCCCGGCTGCGCCCGCGCTCGCTGGCGCTGGTGCTGCCGGGGGACGACGCCCCGCTGGTCTCCAGCCCGCTGTCCCCGGCGGTCCGCGCCCAGCTCGCCGTCGCCCTGCGCGACCTGCCGGAACCCGGCCCCCCGCCCCCGGCGGACGACCTCCCCACCGCCCTCGACACGGTCGGCACCCGTATCGCCTACCGCCCGATCGCCCCGGAACTCACGGTCGAGGTCCGCCAGGAGAGCCGGACGCGGCACGCGGCGACCACGGTGATCCGCCTGCGCGGCGGCGAGTGACACCACCGGGCGCCGCCCACCGCCCCAACGCCGCGTAGGCCGTAGTACGGACCGGCACCCCGCGCGACGCGGCGCCCGCCGCCGGGTCGGAACGCCCGGCGCTCCACCGTGTCGGTGCCGGCCGTTGCCTCGCGGCCCGTGTGTCGCGGGCCGCTGCCCCTTGCCGCCTGGCGGCGGCGCATCGGCTGAGCCCGGGGCCCGCGGCGGCGTGACGCGGCGTCCGGGCGTCACCGTCCCCGGGTGACGGGCTACCCGTCCGAAGGGACCGGGTCCGGGGGGCCGGTGATGACGGCGGTGACACGGGTGCCGGGCGGGAGCGCCCGGCGCTCCGCCGCGTCGTACACGCACCACAGCATCTTGGCCACGTACCGCCGCTCCACCGCGATCCCGTGCCGTTCCTCGAACCCCGCCGCGAAGGCTTCCAGCCCGGCGGGGACCCGGCCGTAACCGCCCCCGTGGTGGTCGTGGTCGATGCGCCAGTTGGCGAACGTCCGTCCCCAGCCCTCCGTGTGCAGCCGTGTCACCTCGTCGTCCAGGTACCGGGCGCCCCGGACCACCGCGACCCCCAGGGCCCGCGCGCCGTCGGGGAGCCCGGCGGCGATCCCGGCGAGGGTGCCGCCGGTGCCCACCGCGCAGCACAGGAGGTCGCGGCCGCCCAGGTCCGGCAGCTCGGCGGGCAGTTCCGCGGCGCCCCGCGCGGCCAGGACGTTCGTACCGCCCTCCGGCAGCACCCAGCAGCGCCCCCACCGCTCCTCCAGCTCGGCCCGGGTGGCCGGGTCGCCGAGGGTGCGCAGGGTCTCGCGGTAGCCGGTGCGGTCCAGGAACGCCAGCTCCATGCCCTGCGCCTCGGCCCGCGCCAGCGACCAGTTGCGCGGCGCGTCGGCCAGTTCGTCGCCCCGGACCAGCCCCACGGTGGAGAGCCCGTACGCGGCACCGGCCGCGGCCACCGCGCGGAGGTGGTTGGAGTACGCACCGCCGAAGGTGAGCAGCCGGGTGTGGCCGTGCTCGACGGCCGCCCGCAGATTGGGCGTGAGCTTGCGCCACTTGTTGCCCGGTACCAGCGGATGGATGAGATCGTCCCGCTTCAGCCTCAGCTCCACACCGGCGCGCGCCATGACAGGGTCGTCGAGGGGCGTCAGGGGGGAGGGGAGGACGGGGGTCGGCATCACCGGGGAAGTGTACGGACCGGTTGTCCACAGGGCGTTGTCCACAGCGGTTGCGTGCCCGATCAGGCGTTCGATTGAATGCGTGGAGTGAGGCCGGGCTTTCCGGCGGGGCGCTGCGCCGGGCGGCCGGGAAGGATGGCCGGGGTGCGCCCGACTCGACTGGGAGGTCCTGCAATGGCCAGCAAGTTCACCGAGCTCGCGATCGACTGTGCCGATCCCCGGGGCCTCGCCCGGTTCTGGTGCGCGGTCCTCGGTTACGAGGTGCGGGACGAGGACGAGGAGGACGGCATCGTCACCATCGGCTCCCCTCTGGTGCCCGAGGGCAGGGAGCGCGGTGGTCCGGTGCCACCGGCGCTGACCTTCGCGCGGGTGCCCGAGGGCAAGACCGTCAAGAACAGGCTCCATATCGATGTCAATCCCACCGACAGGGAGCAGGACGAGGAGGTCCGCCGTCTGCTCGGCCTCGGCGCCCGGCACGCCGACGTCGGCCAGGGAGAGGCGAGCTGGGTCGTGCTGACCGACCCCGAGGGGAACGAGTTCTGCGTCCTGGCCAGCCGCTGCCCCTGACGTTCAGGGACCGCGGCGCCCGGAGCGCCGGACGCCCCGGCCCGGCGGGGTGCCGGTTCCGGGGCGTCCGGGCGGGGCGGCCGGGGCCGGCCGGGGTCGGCGGGTCACTCCGCCTCGCGCGGGACGGGGCCGATGGCCCGTCCGGCCCATTCCGGTGCCCTCTCGACCAGGGCCGCGAGCCGCTCCCGGACGTCGTCCGGGAAGGGGGTCGCGCGCCCCTCCTTCTGGTCGGTGTGCACGGAGAGCAGCTCGGTCGTGGCGACCGGCGCCCCGTCCGGCTCGCCCACGTGCATCTCGTGCGAGAACCGCACCTTCTTCTCGTCCACGCCCAGCACCCGCGTGCGGATGGTGAGCTCGGCGCCCTCGGCGACCTCGCGCACGTACCGGATATGCGACTCCACGGTGTAGAGCGAGCAGCCGGTCCTGGCGCGATAGCTGGAGTCGAGCCCGGTCTCGACCATCATCTCGTCGGTGCTGTGGCCGAAGACGAGGACGTAGAACGCCTCGCTCATATGGCCGTTGTAGTCGATCCACTCGGGCCGGACCGTCTGCTGGTAGTCGGGGAGCGGGGTGCTCATGAGTCGCCTCCCTGGGGCGTGTGGATGGTGCTCTGCCGCGGAAGCGGGCTGCTGGGGTCGGTGGTGCTGGAAATGCCGGTAGTGCTGGTGGCGGTGGTGCTGCCGTCGCCGCGCCGCCCCGGAAGGCGTCCGGTGGCCCGCAGTACGTTGATGACGCCCTGGTCGCGCTCGGCCACGAGCTGGGCGATGTCGCGGCCCTCGGCTGCCGCGTCACAGCCCTCGACCATCGCCGTACGCAGCGCCTCGTCCAGCTCCGGCGCTTCCAGCCGAGTCCAGGGCGACTTCAGCGACGGCCCGAAATGGTCGAGCATATGGGCCATCCCGCCCTCGCCGCCCGCGAGGGCGAAGGTCAGACAGGGGCCCATGAAGGCCCACCGCAGCCCCGGCCCCTCGGTGATCGAGTCGTCGATCTCCCGCACCGTCGCCTCGCCGTTGGCCACCATGTGCAGGGCCTCCCGCCACAGCGCCTCCTGGAGCCGGTTGGCGATGAAGCCGGGCAGCTCCCGCTCCATGGTGATCACGGACTTCCCGGCCACCGCGTAGAAGCGCGAGGCCCAGTCGACGGCCGCGGTGTCCGTCCGTTCCCCGCCCACGACCTCCACGAGGGGGATGAGATAGGGCGGGTTGAAGGGGTGGCCGACGAGGAGGCGGCCGGGGTCGGTGGCCTCCGTCTGCATATCGGTCATCGGATAGCCGGAGGTGGACGACGCGATGACCACCCCCGCGGGCGTCGCGGTGTCGAGCTCGGCCAGCAGCCGCCGCTTCAGCTCCAGCTTCTCGGGAGCGCTCTCCTGGACGAACTGCGCGTCGGCCACGGCCGCGTCGAGCGTCGGGGCGAAGGCCAGCCGGTCGGCCGAGGCGCCCTCGGCGAGACCGATCTGTTCCAGCGCGGGCCAGGCGGCCGTCACCAGCCGGCGCAGCCGGTCCTCGGCGTCGGGGGCCGGATCCCAGGCGGTGACGTCATAGCCGCGCGCCAGGAAGTGGGCGACCCAGCCGCCGCCGATGACTCCGGCGCCGATGCAGGCGACCCGCCGGACGTCCTCGGGCGGGCAGGGGGGAGGGGGCATGGGGGCGAGGTTCCTCACGATGGGGGACGGGGGTGGGGGGAGTGGCCCGGCGGTGGCTCAGCCGCGGGGTTTGAGCCCCAGCCGCTGCCGCGCCTCATCGGGCGTGGCGACACGGGCGCCGAGCAGCTCGGTGATCTGGACGGCGCGCTCCACGAGCTGGCCGTTGGTGGCCTTGACCCCGCGGCTGAGGTAGAGGTTGTCCTCCAGTCCGACGCGTACGTTGCCGCCGAGCAGGATCGACTGCGCCACCCAGGGCATCTGCATCCGGCCCAGCGCGAAGCTGGCCCACTGCGCGCCCTCCGGCAGCAGGTCGACCATCGCCTTGAGGACGCCGGGTTCGGCCGGGGCGCCCCACGGGATGCCCATGCAGAGCTGGAAGACGGTCGGGTCGTCGAGCAGCCCTTCGGCCAGCAGCTGCTTGGCGAACCACAGCTGTCCGGTGTCGAAGATCTCCAACTCGGGCCGCACACCGAGCTCCTGGATGCGCCGGGCGCCGGTGCGCAGCATGTCGGGCGTGGAGACGTAGAGGTTGCTGCCGTCGCCGAAGTTGAGCGAACCGCAGTCGAGGGTGCAGATGTCCGGCAGCAGCTCCTCGACGTGCGGCAGCCGCTCGAGCCCGCTCACCAGATCCGTACCGGGAAGCTGCCGCAGCGGCTCCTCCGGGTCGATGACCAGGTCACCGCCCATGCCCGCGGTGAGGTTGATGACCACGTCGGTCCCGGTCTCCTTCACCCGCTCCACGACCTCGCGGTACAGCCGCGGATCGCGGGCGGGAGCGCCGGTCCCGGGGTCCCGGACGTGGATGTGGACCACGGCGGCCCCGGCCTCGGCGGCCTCGGCGGCGGACCGGGCGATCTGGGCGGGGGTGACGGGGACATGGGGACTGCGGCCCACGGTGTCACCGGCGCCGGTGAGGGCGCAGGTGATGATGACGCTGTCGTTCATGGGCATGGCTAT
This sequence comes from Streptomyces sp. NPDC045899, assembly GCF_056431485.1. Taxonomy (NCBI): domain Bacteria; kingdom Bacillati; phylum Actinomycetota; class Actinomycetes; order Kitasatosporales; family Streptomycetaceae; genus Streptomyces; species Streptomyces sp. NPDC045899. The sequence continues at coordinate 427,770 of NZ_JBWKKP010000002.1, read as the reverse complement.
CACTCCGAATCTGCGGAACCGGAACCGGAACCTAGGGCCCGTCGGCGGGGTGGTGGTGCGGCTCGGATGTCTCCGGGGCGTATACATGCGGTGCGGACGCGGCTGGGCCGCCGCCGGCTCCGGCACCGGTGCCCCGGCCGGTGGTGGTCCTGATGTCCTTCGTGGCCCGGGCCGCGCCCTCGGTCTCCGTGGCGGTCCGCTCACCGGTGGCGCCTGCGGCACCGGTGGGCGCGGCCGCGACGGACCCCGCACCGGTGCCGCGGGCGGACCCGGCGCCGGCACCCGTACCCGTGCCGTAGGCTCGCCCGGCACCCGCACCGGCGGTCAACTCGGTGTCCACGTAGTCCACACAGGCCGTGTGCATGGCCTCGGCGGTCATCCCGACCCCCGCCGCACCGCCCTCACCGGGGGCTGCGGCCAGCACCTGCGCGGCGAGTCCGTCCATCAGGGCGGTCAGCCGGACCGCCGTGGACTCCGGGTCCACACCGCGGAAGACGCCCTGCCCGATCCCGCGCCGGATGACCTCGGCGACGGTCTGCCGCCACTGCCGGTAGAAGTCGGCGTGCAGCCGTCCGATCGCCGTGGACCGCGCGGCCTCGGCCCACAGGTCCATCCACACCAGCCACTGTCCGCGCTGCTGCGCGGTGTACGGCACCTGGAGCGCGATCAGCTGCCGCAGCTCCTCGTACGCGTCGTCGGCGTCCGCGATCCGGGCGGAGCGGCGCGCGGTGTCCTCGTCCATGCACCAGCGCACCGCGGCCTCCAGCAGTTCGGCGCGGCCGGGGAAGTGGTAGTGGATGGCGGCGGTGCTGGTGTCGCAGGCGGCGGCGATGTCCGCGACGCGTACGGCGTGGAACCCGTGCTCGGCGATGAGCCGCACCGTCTCCCGCACGATCTGCAACGGCCGTCCGCCCTCGGGCGCGACGGCGGACCGCCGCGCGGTGGAGGCGGTACCGGCGGGCGGGGCCGTCTCCACGAGGCCGGTGGACTCGACGGCCGTGGCGGTGCCCAGCAGCCATCCCGCGTCCACGTTCCCGGTGTCGGCGATCCGGGCCAGTTCGGCGACGGTGAACCGGCGGCTGCCGCCGAGCGAGCGCGACAGCTTGGACGGGTCCATCACGACCCGCCGCGCGAACTCCCGCTGGCTGCAACCGACTTCGTCGATCACCCGGCGGACGCGTGCGGCCACTTCGGCGCCGGACTGCTCCTGCATGGCCGTCACCGTACGGACGTGTTGAGATAAGCGCAATGGACGAGTGTCGCCTATGTGTGCCGGGAAGAAGAATGCCAGCTAATTGACGTCGGTGGCCGTTCGTACCCCGACTGACTCAATGATCAGTTCTATCGGGTCCGCCCCTCACCGTCCCCGCTTCCGGCGCTTCCGTCCCCGCCCCGCTGTGCCGCTCGGCGCGGGCCACGGCACCTCGGCGCGCAGCAGCGCGACGGCCAACGGCTCACCGCTGTACCGCGCGTACGCCATCCGCTCCCGTACCTCGGCCGTGGTGCGTGGCCGGTAGCCGGGTCCGCAACTGCAGCCCATGGGGAAGCGGATGCCTTCCCGGAGCAGCAGCGCGAGCGTGCGCCACCCCGCGGTGTCCCGGCGCGGGGGCGGTGCGAACGCGGCCCCGACGTGGATCAGCGGCTCCGCGCAGCGCGGACAGCGCCGCTCCGGATGACGGGAGTCCCCTGGCTGCTTGTAGGAGGCCCGGCAGGGGAGGCAGACCCATGAGGATTTCGCCGGCGGCGTGGGGTCGAGCGTAGATCCGCCGCAGGCCGTCCTCCAGGCGTTTTCCCCGCGGCCGCGCGGTACGGCGTGGCCGGTCCGCTCAGACCTCGCCCTTCTTCTCCTTGAGCTTGCTCCACACCCGGCTGAGCGCCGTGAGGTCGTCCTCGTCGAGGAGGTCGGTGAAGACCGGGGCGAGGCAGGCGCGGCGGGTGGCGTCGGCCTCCTCGAAGAGCGTGCGGCCCTCGGGGGTGAGGCTGATCTCCACGGAGCGGGCGTCGTGCGCGGCGGGCGTGCGCGTGACCAGCCCGCGGTTCCGCAGGGCGTCGATCACCCGGGAGACCTGGCTGCGGCTGAGCATCGTGCTGTTGCCGAGTACGGAGGCGGGGACCGGATCGGGACTGGAGGCGAGCCAGAGCATCACCTCGAACCAGGAGACCGGCAGATCGTGTGCCTTGATCAGGGCGCGGTCCACACGGTCGGTGAGTACGGTCCCGGCCCAGACCAGGCCGTAGAAGGCGTGGTCCGCGACGGGCATCTCCGCCTGGGTGAGCTTGCGCTGTGCCATGGCCCGAGCATACCCGGGTTGCGTGTGCGCGCACACAATGCTTAAAGTGTGTGTGCACGCACATAAACGGGTCGCGTCAGCGCCCCCAAGGAAAGGCCCCCATGTCCTCCTCCACCCCCTCCCTCGGCTCCCACCACACCGACGGCTCCCAGGTCGTCGTGATCACCGGCACCTCCTCCGGTATCGGCCTGGCCGCCGCCGTGGCCGCGGCCCAGGCCGGCTGGCGTACCGTCGCCACCCTCCGTGACCCGTCCCGCGCCGGGGCCCTGCGCGAGGCGGCCTCGGCCGCGGGCGTCGAGCTCGACATCCGCCGTCTCGACGTTACCGACGAGACCGCCGCCACCACCCTGGTCGACGCCGTGATCGCCGACTACGGCCGTCTGGACGCCGTGGTCAACAACGCCGGCGCGGGTCACCTGGGCACCCTGGAGAACGAGACCGTCGCCGATGTCCGTGAGGTCATGGAGGTCAACTTCTTCGGCGTCCTCCACCTCTCCAAGGCCGCCCTCCCGCACCTGCGCGCCACCGGCGGCCGCCTGATCACCGTGACCAGCGTCGGCGGGGTCATCGGCCAGCCCTTCAACGAGGCGTACTGCGCCGCCAAGTTCGCGGTCGAGGGCTACATGGAGAGCCTGGCCCCGGTCGCGCGGGCCCTCGGCGTCACGGTCTCGGTCGTCGAACCGGGCGCGGTGGCCACCGAGTTCGTCAACAACATCAGCCTCGACCTGGAGGCGGAGGTCGCCGCCGCGGGCGCGTACGCCCCCACCCTGCGCGCCTACCTGGAGCGCACCACCGCCCAGTTCCTCAACGGCGCCCAGACCCCGGCCGAAGCGGCCGGCACCGTCCTCGAGGCCCTCACCGCCGACGCCCCCGCCTTCCGTCTCCAGACCTCCGACTGGGCCCGTGCCTTCACCGCCACGAAGCTGGCGGACGGCGACGGCTCGGCGGTGCAGGGGCTGACCGGCACCTGGATCGCCTGACGGCTCCCCGCCGCCTCGACGCGGCCCCCTTGACCCCCGGACGCCCGTGTCCCCGGCGTTCGTGACCCTGATGAGTGTCCGTACGGATACCGTGGGTCAGGCAGGCCCGTGCTCATCGACGGGCTGACACCAGGGGGTTGGTAGGGATGGCTGACGGACCGCTCCTCGCGGACCTGCACTTCGGGCGCGAGGACGCCGAACGGGACGTGACCGACGGACTGCTGTTACGCGGGGCCTTCCTGCCCACCGCCGCCTACCGCGGGGCGGTGACCGGGCGGAAGATGCTGATCATCGGGCGGAAGGGATCCGGTAAGAGCGCCATCTGCATGCAGCTGATGGCGGACGGAGTCCACACCGACGGCAAGGTCCTCGTCACCCCGGATGAAACCGCGGGGGAGGAGATCCGCCGGTTCGAGCTCCAGGGACTCCCCGCCGATTCCGCCAAGGCGCTGATCTGGCGGTACGTGTTCGCCGTGCACGCGGCCCGCCACCTGGTCGCGCACGCCAGGGGGACGCACGCCGACAGACCCCGCTCGGTCAAGGCGCTGGCCCGCTTCCTGAAGCAGAACGGCGAACTCGACAGCGGACGGCTGGACGACCGGCTGGCGCGGGGAGCACGGGGCCTCCAGACCTCCCTCTCCCTGGAGGCGTTCGGCATCAGGGCCGCTGTCGACCTGGCGTCCTCCCCGTCGGAAGGCGCCCGCGCCGCCCGGCAGTTGGAGATCGTGGAGCAGGGCGTGGCCAGGGTCCTCACCGACCTCGGCTGCGACGGCGCCCACGGACCCCTGCTGCTGATGGTCGACCAGCTGGAGCAGGTGTGGTCCGCGGAGTCCGACAGCAACTCGATGGTCATCGGCCTGCTGCTGGCGGCCAAGCACGCGGCCGGGCTCTACGGGCGCGCCATCCGGTTCCTGCTGTTCCTGCGCTCGGACATCTACGACTCGCTGTCCTTCGGGGAGGGCGACAAGTTCCACGGCGACGAACTGCGGATCGCCTGGACCGACCAGGCCCTGCGCGACCTCGCCCTGGCGCGCGCACGCGCCTCGGCCGGAGCCGGACTCACCGCCGAGCGGCTGTGGCGGGAGCTCTTCCCGGAGACCGTGGACGGTGAGGAGACCGCGGCCTACCTCTTCCACCGCTGTCTGCCCCGCCCCCGGGACGCCATCCAGTTCCTCAACCTCTGCCAGGAGACGGCCTGGCTGATGAACGGCCGCGACCGGATCACGGAGGACGACGTCCTCCAGGCGACCCGCCAGTTCTCCGCGTGGAAGCTCAATGACCTCTCCCTCGAGTACCTCGTCGCCCACCCCTTCCTCAAGCGCCTCTTCCCGCTCTTCCAGAACACCGGCTATGTGGTCACCCGGGCTGCCTTCGACGCCCGTTTCGAGACGGCGGCCGAGACGCTCCACGAGCTGTTCCCGGCGTACGCGCACGCGCTGACCCCCTCCGGCGTCATCGACGTCCTGTACGGGGTGGGCTTCCTCGGGGTGCGGCGCGGGAACGACGTGGTGTTCGCGGGCGGCGACGACCTCCCGGTGCAGCCGCACGAGACCGAGCTCCACGTCCATCCGTGCTTCCGCGCCGCGCTCGGCGCGACCAGCGCGATCGACCTCCGCCGCTATGAACCGTCCTCGGCGCGCAGCCGCATCGCCACGGGGTACATCAGCCCCGCGGCCCTGGGGACCACCATGGTCACCCGCGAGGTCCGGCTGCTGGGCGAGCTCATCCGCGCCTGCCATTCGACCCTCGGCCAGACCGGCCGTGCGGTGGGGATGGCGGATGACGTCAGGGACGAGATCGTCCAGCAGATCCAGCGCGTCCTGTACGACGCCAACGCCATGTTGGTGTCCGCGGGACGGGGCGGATCCGTCGACGCGGACGACCATCTCCTCACCGCGGCCCACTACCTCACCGGTCTCGCCGCACAACTGCTGGACAGCGGGCTGGAGGGAGCGGCGGGCTCCGGGGGTGTCGCGCACCGCCTCACCGAGGAGTCGCGTCGGCTGCGACGGCTCGCGGGAGGCTCATACGGAAGCTCGGGCGACTCGGGGGGAACCTGAACCGCCCGAGGGAGCTGGTATCTGAGGCACGACCCGGACCGGCCGCCGCCGTCCGGCGGCGTGGGGTCCGGGCGAGGGAGGGAACGGGGTGCAGGGCGTACTTCTCGCTGATCGCTTCCGCATCGGCGAACGACTCGGCGTCGGCGGCATGGGCGAGGTCTGGTCCGCCCAGGACGAACGGATGCGGCGCGATGTGGCGGTCAAACTCGTCCACTCGCTGCCCCTGGGGGAGGAGGGCGAGACACAGGCCAGGTTCCAGCGCGAGGTGCGGCTGGCCGGACGGCTGTCCCATCCGAACATCGTCACCGTCCACGACTGGGGCGAAGAGCCCATCAGCGGACGCCGGACCCTCTACTTCGTGATGGAGCTCGTCCGCGGTGTCTCCCTCCGCCAGCGGCTCAAGGAGTCCACGCCCCCGTGGCCGGTCGCCGTCGGATGGGCCCGGCAGATCGCCCAGGCCCTGCACGCCGCGCACAGCCGGGACGTGATCCACCGGGACATCAAGCCCGCCAATGTCCTGCTCACCCCCGAAGGTGCCGTCAAAGTGCTCGACTTCGGTGTCGCCAAGTTCCTGGGCGACACCATGAGCATCCACGAACTCACCGTCACCGGCGCCCTGGTCGGCTCGCCTCCCTATATGTCCCCCGAACAGGCCGAGGGCCTGCGCGAGATCGACCACCGCAGTGACCTGTACTCCCTGGGCTGCCTCCTCTACCACGTCCTCACCGGCCGCCCGCCCTTCACCGGCACCAGCCCGCTGGCGGTCCTGCGGATGCAGGCGGAGGCCGAACCGGTGGCACCGGCCGATCTCGTCGAGGGTCTCCCGCGGTCCCTCGACGAACTCACCCTGAGCCTGCTGGCCAAACGCCCCGAGGACCGCCCCGAGGACGCCGCGGCCGTCCACGCCGCACTGAGCACCCTGCTCGTCGACCACGTCGTCACCCTGCCCGAACAGAACCCCCTCGACATCGTCCAACTCGGCTACACCGACACCCTCTCCGCCCGCCTCCTGGAACGTGCGTGGCAGGTCTGGCGCTCGACGGAGACCTACAGCGCCACCCTCCGGGCCGAGGCCGACCACGAGACGGAACGGGCCGGGACACAGAGCGAGGAACTGCTGGCCTCGGCCCGCGGCCGTGTGGTGGAGGCGGAGACCGAGGCGCTGCGCCTGCTCGACGAGGCGAAGCGGCGCGCCGACGAGATCGTGGGGACGGCCGAGCGGGAGTCCCGGCAGCTCCGTGAGGCGGCGGAAGCGAGCCAGAGGCAGCACGGGGAGGCGTGGCAGGAGGCGGTCCAGCGGATCGAGGAGGCGGCCAAGTCCTCCTCGAAACCGGCCAGGGCGAGGGCCGACGACACGGCCCTCCTCCGCACCCAGGCCGAGATCGACGAACTGCGCGAACTGGCCGCGCGGGAGGTCGCCAAGTCCCTGAGATCGGCCGGCGACCGCACCGACGCCCTCGTCCGTGCCGCCGAGGAAGAGCTCGCCGAGGCGCAGACGAAGGCCAAGGCGGTCGTCCGAGCCGCCGAGACCGAGGCCGCCTCGGTGCGCATCAAGGCCGTGAGGAAGGCCGAGACCCTGCTCAAGGAAGCCGAGGACAAGCGATCCGCGGCCCTCCGCGAGGCCGCCGAACTCCGGATCGCAGCGCAGCGCGAGGCCGAGCTCACGATCGAACAGGGCCGCCGGGAGCTGCAGTTGGTGCTGCGCCGCCGTGAGGACATCAACGCCGAGATCTCCCGGGTCCAGGACGTCCTGGAAGCCCTGGAGTCCTTCGAGACCCCGGGCTCCCCGCGCCGGCCCCCGGACTTCCGCCGGGACGACGGCGGGGCGTGACCGCCGGGGGCTGACGCCCCCCGTTGCCGCTTCCGGAGCCGCCACGTGACGATGACGTGGCCACCCTCCTGGTCGACACGACGCACCCGAAGGTACAGGTGCTCTACGAGCCGCTGGAGACGACCGAACCACGCGAGGGTGTCCTCGACGGTGCGTGGTGGCCGCGGTCACGCGACATCGGTGCTGAGCTACCCGCGCCGCTGGGTCCCCGCATCACACATCTGGGCCCCGTGACCCGCGTCGGGCTGGACACCGCGGCCGTGGCCGCCTCTACGGGCACGCCATGTGCACTCCGCAGGAAAACGCAGGTCCAGACCCGCGAGGAACGGCTCCTCCCCCTGCCCGTGCCAGGTGATCAACTCGAATCGTGACGGGGGCGGTCGGCCGCTTCGTTCGCGGCACGGCGGTACTCGGCGTTGATGCGCTGAGCCTCCTCGAGCTGGTCCTCGAGGATGACGATGCGGCAAGCAGCCTCGATCGGGGTTCCCCTGTCAACGAGCTCGCGGGCGCGGGCGGCGATCCGCAGCTGGTAGCGGGAGTAGCGGCGATGTCCGCCCTCCGAGCGCAGCGGAGTGATCAGGCGAGCCTCACCGATGGCTCGGAGGAAGCCCGGGGTGGTGCCGAGCATCTCGGCGGCCCGGCCCATGGTGTATGCGGGGTAGTCGTCATCGTCCAGACGACCGTTGAGTGGAGTATTTGCTGCCATGTCACCTCGTTGTGCAACGCGTCGAGGGGCCCTGGTGCCGTACGGCACCAAGGCCCCGAAGGGAATTCAACACCATCTGTCGGCGCTGATGCTCTGCCGACCTTCTGTTTCCGCTACCCGGCCCTGCAAGGGGAGGGGTGCGGGGATCGTGACTGCGTGACCGGGGACCACCATCCATTCCGGGGTCTTGCGGTACCCGGACCGAGAGCTTCCCCGGCCGGGCGATCCTGATGGCGTCTGCTCCTCCGTCCTTTTTGCCGACCACTGGGTGAACGGGCACTGCGGTACTGCTCGGTGATCCTTTCGGCAGCCCCTCGACCTGCGGGCTGCCCAGTCCGGCTCTCAGCCCCGTCACCGTTCTGCGAACACCTTGGCTTCGGAGCTCCAGAGCCGCACTGACCTGCGGACTTACATACTGCTACCCGCCAGTTCGTGTCTGCCGGGTCTCGCTTGACCGTGTCAACGAGAAAAACAGTAACCGAGCTAGGGGTCGATGTCTACTCTGACAAGAGTAGATTTTAGCGCTCGGGAGCCACAGGTCTCCTGTGGCCTGCGATGACGGGTGGAACACGTGGTCGTGGGCGGCGAGAGCGTGGTCGTGGGCCCTGCGGTCCTGCAGGCTGCGTTCGTCTCGGCCACGGTGGGCGTGAGGCGCCGCTTCGCCCCTCCGCTCGACCAGGAGTTTCGTACGGGTGGGGCGGCGATACGACGGTGAGGGCCCTGCCGACGCGCGTCGGCAGGGCCCTCACCGGGTCCTTGATGGCGGTTTGCCGCCTGTGTTCACACCTTCGGGGTGGCGGTGCCTCCGAGCAGCGCCGAAGCGGTCTGGAGCGGAGTGGGGACGCACACCGGCGCGGTGTCGGGGTGGGCGGTGCAGGTGAAACCGAGGCGGGTCATGGCCCGGACGACTTCGCCGCTGGTGAAGTCGCGGCGGTCCTGTCGGGTGATGACCTGGCCCACTTGCTTGACCGGGTAGCGGCGACGGCCGATGGTCACGGACTCACCCGCGACGAGCTCGGGAATGATGCCCTTCATCGAGGCCAGCACCCCGTTCCTGGTGAGCTCGAACGGGTACCGGGCGATGACACAGCGCATGATGCCTCACAGAGGAGAAGGGGAACGGGCCGAACGGGCGAGGCGGATCAGCGGGCGAGGGGTGAGGACGCCCGGGGTCCGGCCATGCTCCCCGACGGCATCGGGCCGAGCACCGGGTGCGGTGAACGGCCCGACGAAGATGTCCCGTAGACGGATCCGGTCCGTGCAGGTGGGGCTGCCGCGGAGAACGGCGAGCCGGAAGAGCGGCTCTAGGCGGCCGAGCCGAAGCCGGGCCGCCGCTGAGCCCTGCGGCGCGCCGCTTCGCCGACGGGCCGGACCTGTCCGGCGCGGCCCCTGCGGCCCCGACGGCCCCGGGACGAGGGAGACGTGCCGCGGGGACGTTCCGCGTCCGGCGCCGTGATGACGACCGGGACACCGGAAGGGGCCTGGGCACCTGTGATGCGGCTCAGCTCCGCCTCACCCGACCGCACCCGGGCGATCCGGGGGGTGATGCCCGCCGCAGTCATCAGCCGGCTCATGTCGCGACGCTGATCAGGGGTCACCAGGGTGACGACGCTGCCGGACTCGCCCGCACGGGCCGTACGACCGCCCCGGTGCAGGTAGTCCTTGTGGTCGCTGGGCGGATCCACATTGACGACGAGATCGAGGTTGTCGACGTGGATCCCGCGCGCCGCGACGTTGGTGGCCACCAGGACCGTCACATGCCCGCTCTTGAACTGGGCCAGGGTCCGCGTGCGCTGCGGCTGGGACTTGCCACCGTGCAGGGCCGCGGCGCGCACACCGTTGCTCAGCAGGTGCTTGGTCAGCCGGTCCACCGCGTGCTTGGTGTCGAGGAACATGATCACTCGACCGTCTCGCGCCGCGATCTCGGTGGTCGTCCGGTGCTTGTCCGCTTCGTGAACATGGAGTACGTGGTGCTCCATCGTGGTGACCGCGCCCGCTGACGGGTCGACGGAGTGCACGACCGGATCCGTCAGGTAGCGGCGGACCAGCAGGTCGACGTTGCGGTCCAGGGTGGCCGAGAAGAGCATCCGCTGCCCGTCGGGACGTACCTGGTCGAGCAGGGCGGTGACCTGAGGCATGAAGCCCATGTCGGCCATCTGGTCGGCCTCGTCGAGGACCGTGATGGCGACGTCGCCCAGCCGGCAGTCGCCCCGGTCGATGAGGTCCTTGAGCCGCCCGGGCGTCGCGACGACCACCTCGGCCCCGGCACGCAGCGCACCGGCCTGCTTGCCGATGGACATCCCTCCGACGACGGCGGTCATCCGCAGGCTCACGGAGCGGGCGTACGGAGTGAGCGCGTCGGTGACCTGCTGGGCGAGCTCGCGGGTGGGGACGAGGATGAGGGCGAGCGGCTGCCGTGGCTCGGCACGCCGCCCCGCCGTACGGGCCAGTGCGGCGAGGCCGAAGGCGAGGGTCTTGCCCGAGCCGGTGCGGCCACGGCCGAGTACGTCACGACCGGCCAGGGAGTTCGGCAAGGTCGCCGCCTGGATCGGGAAGGGTTCGGTCACGCCTTCGTGGCCGAGCGCGGCCAACAGCTGTGCAGGCATGGCGAGATCGGCGAACGCCCCGACGGCGGGCAGCGGGGGTGTGATCGTCTTCGGGGGCGCGAACTCGCCCTGTACGGCTCGTCCGGGCTGTCGATTTCCGTAGCCTTTGGAACGGCGCGGACCACCGGATCGGCTGCCGCCGGTGCCTCCTCCGAAGCGGTCATTTGTGCGGGATGTACGGGCACGCTGCATGCGGAACCTTCCTTGACGGGCACGTAGCAAGGAATTCCCGCAGCAGATGAGCGGCGCAGAGAATTTCGAGACGGGCCGAAGTCGATATGGGGCGAGTCGGAGCGACGGGGAATGCTCCACCGGGTCGGTGATGTGGCGGAGCCTTCCCGTCGCGCGCCCTGAAAAGCGGCGAGCTGGGGCCCGCACCTCAGAGGTGCGGGCCCCAGCTGCGAAGTCTGCGTCAGCGCCGGTGTCAGGCGGGAACGATGTTCTCGGCCGTCGGGCCCTTCTGGCCCTGAGCGATGTCGAACGACACCTTCTGGCCTTCCAGCAGCTCGCGGAAGCCCTGGGTGGCGATGTTCGAGTAGTGGGCGAAGACGTCGGCGCCGCCGCCGTCCTGCTCGATGAAGCCAAAGCCCTTTTCCGCGTTGAACCACTTCACGGTGCCAGTAGCCATTTTATTTCTCCTTCGGGGCGGTGTCAGGAATTTGCCCTGTGCGAATTCCGTGTCGCCGTGATGATTAACCCGTCGGAAATGAACCTTCTGGCAACCACACCTGCAACTGAGATCGACAGTAGCACGGTGCAACCAGCCCTGCGCGGTCGATAATTCCGAGCCGGTCGACGGTCGAGGAATACTTGCCGTGCCCGGCGTCTATTTCTCATGTCGCGGACATAGATATTGCTCGCCGCGGAGCGGCCCTTCTGCCGTGCGCTTCCGCCCACAGCCCCATGACCTCCGCCGACGGGAGATGTGCCGCTGCCACCATCGTCAGCGGATGGCACAGCGCCGAACGCGCCGAAGCTCCACTATCGCGATGAAGGTCACATCCCCCGCGAAGAGCGCGAGGGCCGGTGGCCGGCAGGTAGCCGGACGGGACCGCCCGCACCCGCAGCACGTCGGCCACCGCCGCGGCGGCACGCGGCCTCACCCGGTCGCTGAAGCAGAGGACGCGGTCCCCGCGCTCACGTCCCGGTTCGCTGATCCGCGGCTCCGCACCGCCCGGGCCGACAGGGAGGGGCGTCGGGGCGTCCAGGCGGCCCGCGACACGGTGGTTGTGGACGAGGATCGTCGGCGGGTGCCCTGCGCTGGCCCACTGGCCCCGTCCTTGGACGGTCCGGCGGGATACCTTGCCGGCTGGGTGACAGTGGTGGTCACCTCTTGCCGGCCGGCCGGGAGTTCATCGTGGTGGTCGGGCAGCGAGCGCTTCTCCATGTGGTGTTGCGGGTGCCATGGCGACACGCTTCGGCGGGCGCTCGTCCCCGCGTTGGGCATCATCGGGACGAGCGAGAGAAGTTGAGCGCCGGAGGGATGGGCGCGGCCTCCGCGGCCCAGTGGCGCCGTGCGGGTGAGGAGTTCGCCGAAGGTGCCGTCGCGCTCGTGACCCTCCGCCGTGGCCAACGGTTTCCGGGCCTGCGGCACACTGACGGCGTCCCGGACCACGTCGCGGGGGCGACCGGCCGCATCGGGCATCTCTGCTTGCTCCGGCGCGTGCGAAGGCCCTCCCGCCTGTTGGGCGGAAGGGCCTATGGCCAGGCATTTCGCTGTGCCCCCGGCAGGATTCGAACCTGCGACACCCGCTTTAGGAGAGCGGTGCTCTATCCCCTGAGCTACGGAGGCCCGACGGTCTGGCGGCAGGGTGGCCGGTGAGGGCCGTGCCGCCGCCAGACAGTGTAGCGGGTGGTGATCGGGAGGCCGCGGGGGTTTGCGGATGGGCGGGGTCAGGCCGTGGCGGCGTGGTGCCAGAAGGCGCGGGTCAGTGGGGGCGGGGTGGGGCCGGACATCTGGAGCTGGGTGAGGAGGATCGTGACCGCCCCGGTGGTGGGGATGAGGTGGCCCGCCGTACCCGTGCCGCCGACCCAGCCGTAGCGGCCCGGGACGTTCCAGGGGTCGGCGGGGGTGATGTCGACCGAGCCGCCGTAGCCCCAGCCCTGGCCCTCCAGGAACAGGGCGCCCGCCTCGCGCTGGGCCGGGGTGAGGTGGTCGGTGGTCATCCGGGCGACCGAGGCCGGGGTGAGGACGCGGCGGCCGTCGGGGGCCGTGCCGTCGGCGAGGAGCATACGGGCGAAGGCGAGCCAGTCGTCGGCGGTGGAGACCAGGCCCCCGGCGCCGGAAGGGAGGGCCGGAGGGGTGCTCCACTGGCCGTCGGGGGCGTCGAGGAGCTGTGGGGCGCCGGACGCGTCGGCGCCGTAGTAGCCGGTGAAGCGGTCCAGCGCGTGGGGTGGGACCGCGAAGGCGGTGTCGGTCATGGCGAGGGGTTCGAAGAGCCGTTCCGCCAGGTACTCGGGGAGGGGCCGGTCCGTGACGCGGGCGATCAGGACGCCCTGGAGGTCGGAGGAGAGGTTGTAGAGCCAGGCGTCGCCGGGCTGGTGCAGCAGGGGGATACGGGAGAGGGCGGCCATCCAGGCGTCCGGTGGCGCGACGTGCTGGGGCTGGGGCGGGCCCTGCTTCAGTTCGCTGAAGAGCGGGGCGAGGGCGGGGAGGGAGAAGTCGGCGGGGAAGCCGTGGCCCGTACGTGAGGTGAGCAGATCGGCCACGGTGATCGGCCGGGCGGCCGGGACCACGTCGTCGACCGGGCTCGCGGGCGTGCGGACGACCGACGGGGACGACAGCTCAGGGAGCCAGCGCGCGATCGGGTCCTCCATCGCGATCCGGCCCTCGTCCACCAGCGTCATCACCGCCGCTGCCGTGATCGGCTTGGTCATCGAGGCGATCCGGAAGATCGTGTCCCGGGCCATCGGCGTGCCGCCAACGAGCTCCGTGGTGCCGACGGCCGCCGCCTCCACCTCGTCGCCTCGCGCCACCAGCGCCACCGCTCCCGGCAGCGGTCCGTCGTCGACATGGGACTGGAGGAGGTCGCGCAGGGAGGACATCGGGGCTCCTTCGAGTGCGGGCAGGGCTGGGACGGGCCGGTGAAGGGTGGACCCCTGGCGCGGAGGAAATTCATCGGACCCGCCCCGAGCTGCGGCGATACCGTCGCGTCCATGAGCGGAACCATGAGCGGGACATGGACGGGGGTCCGCGAGCGCGTGCTCGCGCTGCGGGAGGCGCCGGGGGCGTCGAAGGTCTTCGGGGCGACGTGGGGGAAGTCGGGGCACGGCTTCGAGCTGCGACCGCCCCTGACCGAGGCCGAGCTGCTCGCCACCGAGCGGGTGTGGGGCGTCACGCTCCCCGAGGAGTACCGCGGCTTCCTGCTGGAGGTCGGAGCGGGCGGGGCCGGGCCGGACTACGGACTGTTCCCGCTGCCGGCACCCGGCGCGGAGGAGGGCGGCGCGGAGAAGGCCGCCACCGCGTCCGGACAGCTGCGGCGGACCTTCCGGCCCGCCGCCGTGGGGGAACTCCTCGACGCCCACGAGGAGGCCGAGCCGCGGCGCGACGCCTACCCCGACGACGAGACGTTCCGGGCGGCCCATCACGTCTGGGACCGGCGGGACGACGAGCTGCGTGACCAACTCACCGAGGGCGCCCTGTACATCAGCTCCCAGGGCTGTGCCTACTACACCCTCCTCGCCGTCACCGGCCCCGAGCGCGGCACCGTGTGGGACGACGTCCGGGCCGTCGGCGAGGGGGTGCAGCCCATCCAGCGTGCGGGAAGCGAACGGCTGACCTTCGCCGAGTGGTACCTCGGCTGGCTCGCGGCGGCCGAACGCCGGGCGTGGGCGGCCCCGGCCGAGGGCGTGGACTGACGTCCGACCGCCGCGCCGGGTGTTCTTGACCGCCGGTCGGGGGACACCCGGCCCCGGGCCGCCCCGATTCGTGCCCCGCGCCGTCCACCATGTGGAGAAGTGACGGTGCGGACACGGGCACGAGGCGAGGAGACCGCGGTGAGCGCTGCGACACCGGGCTTCGAGGAGTTCGTGGCCGCGCGCGGACCGCGGCTGCTGCGCGTCGCGTGGCTGCTGACCGGGGACGCCCATCTGGCCGAGGACCTGCTCCAGACCGTACTGGCGAAGGTCTGGCCGAAGTGGCGGCGGATCGCGGCCGACAACCCGGAGGCATACGTCCGCAGGGCCCTGGTCAATACGCACGCCTCCTGGTGGCGGCGGCGCTGGCGCAGCGAGGTCCCGCATGACGAGCTGCCGGACGTGACCGCCGTACCGGACCCCTTCGAGAGCGTGGACCTGGAACAGTCGCTGGCCGCCGCGGTACGGCTGCTTCCGGGGCGGCAGCGGGCGGTGGTGGTGCTGCGGTACTTCGAGGACCTGAGCGTCGAGGACACCGCCGAGGTGCTGGGGTGCACCGCGGGCACCGTCAAGAGCCAGGCGTCGAAAGCGTTGCGCACCTTGCAGTCGCTGGTGCCGCGGACCGAATCGGTGGAAGGCGGAGGGCGAGGGTGGTGACGGGCGTGGGTGGTGAGCGACCGGCGCGGGACGAGCCGGTGCGGCACGGGGCGACACATGACGAGCGGGAGCTGAGGGCGCTGCTCGAACGGACCGTTCCGCGGCCCGGCGCGCCCGCCGACCGCATGCTGCGGGTGCGGGAACGGGTGCTGCGGCGCCGACGCCGGCGGGTCGCCGGGCTGGCCGGGGGAGCGGTCGCCGCCCTGACGGTCATCAATGTGGTGGCCCCGGTCCGGGGCGGGGACGAGGCCGTCTACCGCCCGAACGCCGCTCCGCGCTCGGCGGCCACCGCCGGTACGTTCCGCTTCGCCGCGCTGGCGGGGATGACGGTCCGGCTGCCGGACGGCTGGAGCGGACGGGCGCTGCCGGTGCGGCCGGGGCGCGATCCGGTGGGGCTGGCCGGTACGCGGCCGTCGGCCGTGTCGGTGTCGTCGGAGGTGTCGTCATCGGAGGCGTCGTCCGCGTCCTCCGGGGCCACCCCGTGCCCCGACGTCCAGCGGTACTGCGTGCGCCGGTCGGCGCTGCGGCCCGGGGAGGGCCTGATCGTCTTCCGGTTGCAGCGCGGCCATGTGGGGGAGGGCGGTGCGCGGGCGCAGCTCATGGCCACAGGTCCGGGCCGGTCCTGCCGGGCGGCGGGCGGTACGCGGGAGTTGACGGGCTGGCGCCCGGTGGAGGAGGGCGCGGGGCGCGCGGGGGATGAGCTGGTGCTCGCCTCGGCCTGTCTCCACCGCCCGTCCGCCGTCACGCTCGCCCAGACGCGGTCCGTCCTGCGGACGGCGGTCTTCCCCGGGCGGTGAGGTCCCCGAGAGCCCCGCTCCGGGCGCGGGCATGAGCCGGGCCCCGCCCCAGGAGACCGTTCCTGGGGCGGGGCCCGGCCCGTTCGTTCCCCCGGCTCAGTCCGCCGGGCGGAAGCGCGCGATCGGGTTGCGCAGGGTGCCGATCAGCTGGAGGGCTCCGGCCGGGTCCTGGAGGTCCACCATCTCCTTGTTGTTGCGCAGCTGGAGGCGGTTGAGGCAGGACAGCGCGAAGTCCTCGGCGAACAGGTCGTACTGGGCGAACTTGTCCGCGAGCTGCGGGGCGGACTCCTGGTACGCGGTGACGCAGTCGGCCACCGTGCGCCAGAAGGCGTCCTCCGTCAGCAGACCGTCGTCGACCAGGATCCCATTGAGGAAGCGCAGGAAGCAGTCGAAGACATCGGTGAAGACCGACAGCAGCTTCATGTCCTCGGGCACGTCCGCGCGGATGCGCTCGACGGCCGGGGGCAGCACCGCGGACGGGTCCATGACCGCGATCTCCTCGGCGATGTCCTTGAAGATCACGCGTCCCACCGCGCCGTCCTCGATGACGAGGATGGCGTTCTCGCCGTGCGGCATGAAGACGAGGTCGTACGCGTAGAAGCTGTGCAGCACCGGGGTGAGGTACGCGTCCAGGTAGCGGCGCAGCCACTCGGCCGGGGTGCGGCCGGACTCCTCGATCAGGGCGCTGACGAAGGAGTTGCCGTCGGTGTCGGTGTGCAGCAGCGAGGCCATGGTGGCCAGCCGCTGGCCCGGCTCCAGTGTGGGGACGGGGCTCTCCCGCCACAGCGCGGCGAGCATCTTGCGGTAGGGGGAGTAGCGGTTGGTGGCGGCTTCGTACTGCCGGTGGTGGTAGCCGATGGCCGCCCGCTCACGGATGATCGAGAAGCGCGCCGCGCGGAAGGTGTCGTCGGCCTCGATGACGCCCGCCAGCCAGTCGTTGATGGCCGGGGTGGCCTCCATGTAGGCGGCGGACAGGCCCCGCATGAAGCCCATGTTGAGGACCGACAGCGCGGTCTTCACATAGTGCTTGGACGGGTCGCTGGTGTTGAAGAAGGTGCGGATCGACTGCTGGGCGAAGTAGTCGTCCTCGCCGGGGCCGAGGCAGACCAGGTGCTGCCGGGCGACCTCGGCGGCGAAGGAGACCGACAGCTTGTTCCACCACTGCCAGGGGTGCACCGGCAGCAGGTGGTAGTCGGCCAGGTCCAGGCCCAGGCCGGTCATGGTGTCCGCGAAGCGGGCGAGGGTCTCCTCGCCCAGTTCGGAGCGGACCAGCGTGTCGTAATCGAGGTCGGCGCAGGAGGTGAAGGTGGAGCGGTCGCGGCGGGCGGCGAGCCAGATCAGCTGGACCGGGCTCGCGGTCTCCGGGGCGTAGGAGAGGTACTCGTGGACGCCGAAGCCGAGACGGCCGTTGTTGGCGACGAAGCAGGGGTGACCCTCGGTCATCCCCGTCTCGATCTCCTGGAAGCCGGACTTGGCGAGCTGCGCGGCGGCCACCGGCTCGGCGGCCAGTTTGTAGGCGGTGCCGGACAGGGTGGAGCTGATCTCCTCCAGGTAGACCGGCAGGACCTCCTCGCTCAGCCCCAGCGTGGAGCGCATCTCGATGAAGAAGTCGAGTGCGTCGAGGGGGAGTTCTGCGCCGTCGCGGCCGTGGCGGGTGATGCTGTCGGCGTCGACCAGCCAGTGGTCCAGCGTCAGCACACGGGCGGCGAAACGATACGTCGAGGCGCCGTTGTCGCTCGGAACGGCGTAGCGGCCGTCGTCCTCGAGCACCGGCGTCAGCAGCCGCTCGTGGCTGAACTCGGCGAGCGCCTTGCGGATGAGCAGGCGGCCCGCCCGCTCCCACAGGCCGGGTGCGAGGTGGGAGACGGCGTCGCGGGGGCTCATCGGGTCACTCCATGGGTGGTACGGGGACGGGTTCCGGCGGCGGAGCCGTCGGCGGCACCGGCGGCACGCACGGCCTCGAACCGCTCACGCGTGCACACGCTCAGATAGGCGTCCTTCTCCGGTTTGGCGATCTTCTCGACGACCTCGAACCCGACGGCGGCGTTGAGCGCGTGCACCGCCCCGTTGCGGACGTCCGGCTCGACCACGACGCGGCGGACGTCCGGGTCGGAGAAGCAGAACTCCATCACCGTGGTGATGACGGCGAGCGTGAAGCCGTGCAGCGGGGTCTCGGTCGGCGCGCACAGGAAGTGCATGCCGAGGTCGCCCTCCTGGGGCTCGTAGAGCCCCACCAGGTCCACATGGGCCGGGTCGTAGCATTCGGCGAGGAAGGCGGGACGGCCCTCGTGCAGCCCGATGAACGCCTCGTGGTGCGGGTGTTCGTGGATCCGCCGGTACTCCTGCTCGACGGCCGCGAGGTCGGCGTCCTGCATCATCCAGAAGGACGCCTTGGGGTGGGTGACCCAGCCGTGCAGCAGCGCCGCGTCGGCCGCGGGGTCCAGCGGCCGCAGGGCGAAGCCGCCCAGCCGGTCGTCGTCGCGGGTGAAGAGGGTCATGACACGGCTCCTTCCGGGGCGCCGAACTCCTGGAAGGCGATGGCCTTCTCGATCGGGTAGTGCTCGCGGCCCAGCAGCTCGCGGATGATCCACGAGTTGCGGTAGGGGCCCATGCCCAGGTCGGGCGAGGTGAGGCTGTGGGCGTGGGTGGCGGCGTTCTGGAGGAAGATGCCGCGCCCGGTGGTGTCGATGCTGTAGTTGCGGGCGACGTCGAAGCGGCCGTGGCCGTCCCAGCGGATGCGGTCGCGCACCGGCTCCAGGAAGGCGGGCACCTGATAGCGGTAGCCGGTGGCGAGGACCAGCCCCTGGGTGGTGAGGGAGAAGTCCCGGCCCTGCTCGGTGTGGTGCAGCCCGAGGGTGTACGTCCCGCTCGTCTCGTCGTACGAGGCCTCGGCGAGCGCGGTGTTGGTCAGCAGCCGGGTGGGCACCGGACCGCTCACGCTCTTCTGGTACAGCAGGTCGTAGATGCCGTTGATGAGATCCGCGTCGATGCCCTTGAACAGGCCCTTCTGCTCGGACTCCAGCCGGTAGCGGGTGTCCTCGGGCAGCGCGTGGAAGTAGTCCACGTACTCCGGCGAGGTCATCTCCAGCGTGATCTTGGTGTACTCCAGCGGGAAGAACCGCGGGGAGCGGGTGATCCAGTTGAGCCGGTAGCCGTGGCTGTCGATGTCGGCCAGCAGGTCCTGGTAGATCTCGGCCGCGCTCTGGCCGCTGCCGACGACGGTGATGGACTCCTTGGCCTGGAGGGCTTCCTTGTGCTCCAGGTAGTGCGCGTTGTGCAGCAGATCGCCGCCCAGGCCCTGGCAGGGCTCGGGGATGTACGGTGGAGTGCCGGTGCCCAGGACGAGGTGGCGGGCGCGGTAGGTGGCGGTCTCACCGGAGGCGGTGCGGACCGCGTGCACCGTGTAGACGCCGTCGGCCTCGTCGAACTCGACCCGGGTCACCTCGTGGCCGAAGCGGACGCTGCGCAGCTTGCCGGCGGCCCAGCGGCAGTAGTCGTTGTACTCGGCGCGCAGCGGGTAGAAGATCTCGCGGATGTAGAAGGAGTACATCCGCCCCGACTCCTTCAGGTAGTTCAGGAAGGAGTACGGCGAGGTGGGGTCGGCCAGGGTGACCAGGTCGGCCATGAACGGGGTCTGGAGGGTGACACCGTCCAGCAGCATGCCCGGATGCCAGTCGAAGTCGGACTTGCTCTCCAGGAACAGGCCGTCGAGTTCGTCGATCGGCTCGGTGAGGCAGGCCAGGCCCAGGTTGTAGGGGCCCAGTCCGACCGCGATGAAGTCGAGAGTGTGCGGGGTGGACACGGGGGTCTCCGAGTGGGGTCGGCGGTCAGCGGCTCAGCTGGCGCGGGAGTGGCTGAGTTCGGGCTCGATGTGCAGGGCCAGGTACTGACCGGCGTGCTCGGCGAGGAGGTCCAGGACGAACGCGATGTCGCCCAGTGAGGTCTCCGGGTTGAGCAGCGTGAACTTCAGGTAGTGGCGGCCGTCGACGACGGTGCCCGCCACCACGGCTTCGCCGGAGGCGGCGAGCGCCTCCCGGGCGTGCAGATTGGCCCGGTCGACGAGGTCCGGGTCGCAACTCTCCTCGGCGGGCGGGACATAGCGGAACACCAGCGTGGACAGCTGGGGCCGGGTGACCACCTCGTAGCGGGGGTCGGTGTCCAGCAGGCTCCAGCCCTCGGCGGCGCGGTCCACGACCTCGTCGAAGAGGCCGCCGATGGCGTCCGCGCCCATGATGCGCAGGGTCAGCCACAGTTTGAGCGCGTCGAAGCGACGGGTGGTCTGGATGGACTTGTCGACCTGATTGGGGATCAGGTTCCTGGCGCTGCGCTCGGGGTTGAGATAGTCCGCGTGGTACGTGGCGTGGCTGAGCGTGCTGCGGTCGCGGACCAGCACGGCGCTGGAACTCACCGGCTGGAAGAAGGACTTGTGGTAGTCCACGGTGACCGAGTCGGCGCGCTCGATGCCGTTCAGCAGGTGGCGGCGGGTGGGGGAGGCCAGCAGTCCGCAGCCGTAGGCGGCGTCCACGTGCAGCCAGGTGCCGTAGCGGGAGCAGAGTCCGGCGATCTCGGGCAGCGGGTCGATGGAGCCGAAGTCGGTGGTCCCGGCGGTGGCGACGACGGCCATGACCACCTGGTTCTCCCGGCGGCAGCGGTCGAGTTCCCGGGCCAGCGCGACGGTGCGCATCCGCCGGTCCTGGTCGCAGGGGACCGGGATGACGGCCTCGTAACCGAGCCCGAGGATGGCGGCTGCCTTCTGGATGGAGAAGTGGCTGGCCTCGGAGGTGAGGATGCGCAGCCGCGGCAGGATGGCGGACTTGGGCGGGATCTCACCGGTTCCGGTGGCCGCCGCCTCCTTCTCCACCAGTTTGCACGCCTCGTCACGGGCGAGCAGCATCGCCTGGAGGTTGGACTGGGTGCCACCGCTGGTGAAGATGCCGTCCGCGGCGTCACCGAGGCCGATGCGCTCGGTGGTCCAGTCGATCAGACGGCGTTCGATCAGGGTGCCGCCCGCACTCTGGTCCCAGGTGTCCAGCGAGGAGTTGACGGCGGACAGGACCGCCTCGCCGAGCAGGGCCGGGATCACCACCGGGCAGTTCAGATGGGCCAGGTAGCGGGGGTGGTGGAAGTAGACGGCGTCCTTGAGGTAGACGCTTCTCAGTTCCTCGAGCGCGGCGTCCGCGTCGCCCAGCGGCCGTGCCAGGTCGATACCGGAGATCTCCGGGGCCAGTTCGGCGGGGGTGACGCCGGTGAACGGGCGGTCGGTGCGGGCGACGGTGGAGGCCACCAGATCGACGCCGTCGGTCACGGAGCGGCGGTAGCGCTCGGCCGTACGGTCGTTGAAGAGGTGGGCTCTGCCATCCGCCGCCACGGGTATCGAATCCGACGAGGGGTCCTCAGCGGTCTGCGCGAGGAAACTCACGGTCTGTCCCTTCTGGAAGCGGGCATGCGGGGGGAGTGCCTCTGCGGGCGGGCGTGCGGGTGCCCCGGCCGGCGGGGCCGGGCGCGCCGGGGCGCACCGGCGGTCAGTGGTCCGTCGGCCGGTGGGGAGCGGTGTGGGGGATGGGCTCGGGTACGGGGATTACGAGAAGGAGCGGAAGCGGGGGAACGGGAGGGGGTCAGTCGTCTTCCGCGGGGGCGGTGCCCGACACGGCTTCCTCGACGAGCTGTTCCTCACAGGCGCCCAGGCGCCAGTAGCCGGTGAAGGTCACTGCTCTGCGGTCGAAGCCGCGTTCGCGGACCAGGTGCCGGCGCACCTCGCGCACCGTCCCGGCCTCACCGGCGATCCAGGCGTACGGAGTGCCCTGGGGCAGTTCCGCGGCGCGCAGGGCGTCCAGCAGCAGGGCGTGGCGCGGGGTGCCGGGCCGGGCGCCGTCGCGGACCAGCCAGGTGATCTCGGCGTCGGCGACGGTGGGCAGTTCCTGGATGTCCTCGGCGTGCTGGACCTCGATCCACACCTTGGCGGGGGTGCCCGGGGGGAGCCACCGGAGGCTGCCGGCGACGGCGGGCAGCGCCGTCTCGTCGGCGGTCAGGAGGATCCAGTCGGTGCCGGGCGGCGGGCGGAAGTCCACGCCCGCGTTGTCGGCCTCGGTGGGGCCGAGCAGGGTGACGCGGTCGCCCGCCTCGGCACGGGCGGCCCAGCGCGCGGCCGGGCCCCCGTCCTCGTGGAGGGCGAAGTCCACGTCGACCTCGTCGGGTTCACGGCGCTGGTCGCGCACGGTGTAGGAGCGCATGACCCCGCGGACGGCCGGGTCCATGGCCCGCCAGGCGGCGAACCAGCCCTCGCCGTGCTCGGTGGGCACGACGGGGGCGGGCTGCCCCGGATGCGGCAGGAACAGTTTGAAGCGCTGGTCCCGGCCTCCGGTGGCGAAGTCCTTCAGACACGCGCCGCCGAAGGTGATCCGGGCCATGGACGGTCCGAGGACACGGGTGCGCACCACCCGCGCGTCGAAGAAGCGGAACGGGACGGCGGTGGGGGTGGTGGTGGCTGCGGTGGTCATGGGAGGGGGACTTCCCTTCGCTTGCCGTGGATCGGCCGGGGCGGCGGGTCAGCTGACCTTCTTCGCGTCCTGGATCGCCTTGGTGAGGGACTCGATGAGCGGGGCGGCGCCCGCGTAGGAGAACCGCGGCTCGCTGCTCCAGGGGGTGATCTGGTCGGCCTTGACGGCGGGCAGCTTGGACCAGGTCGGCTTGCCGGTCAGGGCGTCGGGCTGGAGGGTGGCCGTGCGGTTGTCGAGGAACAGCACATCGGCGTCGTACTTGTCGGCGTTCTCCCAGCTGAGGCTCTCGAAGTAGCCGCCCTTGTCGGTCTTGCGGGGCTGGACGAAGTCGACACCGAGCTCGCTGAAGTAGATCAGGTCGGCGTTGACCTCGGGGTTGGAGACATAGAAGAGGTCGGCGCTCGCGGAGCAGGCCATGACCTTGATCCGGTGCGATTTGGCCGTCTTGCGCAGCTCTTCGGCGGCCTTCTCGAAGCGCTTCTTCGCGTCGGTGACCTTCTTGGCGCCGAGGTCCGCACCGAGCGCCTCGGCCAGTTCGGCGTAGCGCTTGATGGGCTCCAGCATGGAGACGCGGCCGGTGGTGATGGCGGCGCTCGGAGCCAGTTCCAGGATCTTCTTCTTGCTGTCGTCCGGGATGTAGAAGAGCGCGCCCGGGTCGAACATGTTGGTGATCAGCAGGTCCGGGGTGAGCGTGGCGTACTTCTCGACGTTGAACTGCCCCCAGACGTTGCCCAGGGACTGCGCGTGGTCCACGGGGAAGTCGCCTGCCTGGACGTCCGGCTTGCCGTTCTTGAGCTTGCTGGGACCGAAGATACCGGTGATCTGCTTGTCGACACCGAAGTCGTAGAGCGCGGCCGCGGCACCGATGTACGCCACGACGTGCTCGGGGCGTCCCTTGAGGCTGATCTTCTTCTTGCGGTCATCGGTGAACGACCAGGAGCCGCTGCCCTTACCGTCCTTGCCGGAAGCCGAACCGTCCTCGCTGCCGCAGGCGGTGACCAGGGCGCCGAGGCCGACGGCGCCGCCCGCGGCGAGGAGGCCGCGGCGGGAGAGGGGGAGTGCTCTGGCGTGGCGCATGGAGACGGGCCTTCTCTCGAATTGCAAGGTGCACAGCGGACGTGACCACGGGACGGCCGCCCGAGGACGTAGTTAGGTTAGCCTAACCAACTAGATTGTCCAGTGGGCGGGGCCCCTCATCGCCCGGTGATCGAGAGGCGCCGAAGGGCTTTCAGGGCTGATTCGCAGGCTAAACAGGGCAGTTGGCCGACAAATCAGGGCATGGCGGGACGCGAGGGTCTCCTCCGCACGGTGCCCGTGCCGCAATGGCGTGAAACCGTCCCGTCCGTTTCCGCCGCCGGAGCGCGACGGACATCACATGCACAACACCCCGCGACGGGCACACGTGGTGTGCCGTTCACGGGGTGTTGGGCGGGTCTGCCGCGGATCAGCCGCCGAACTGCCAGAAGACGGACTGGTCCAGGGTCACCAGGACGACGAGCAGGATCACGTCCACGACGCCGAGCGCGATACCGAGCAGTGCCCGGCCCCGGCGGCCGGTCTCCCGGGCGAGTGCGAGCGTCCCGAGGACGATGGCGCACGGCCCGAAGACGGCGTTGAAGAGCAGGGTGCCGATGAGTCCCAGGATGAAGGAGGCGACGGCCATGCCGTCGGCGTCCCTCCGTGCCCGGGTCGGCGAGGTGCGGGTGGGTGCGGTCAGTGCCATGGGTCAGCTCCCCTTGTGCCCGGTGCGTTCGCGGATGAAGAAGACCATCAGCCAGACGCCGATGGCCGCGGATGCGGCGAGGAACAGCGGGAGCGGGGTGTGTGCCGCCGCGCCCAGCAGGATCCCCATCAGGGCGAGAGCCGCGACGATGAAGAGCATATGAGCCTCTCTCGAAGGGGTGGATCCGGATGCGGATGGCGTGCGGGTGGTCGTTCGGTGAACAATTGGATTCACACTTGTTCACTGACTTCCAGAGTACCCCCCGGACCCCTGGCCAAAGTCAGCAAACAGCTGTTTACTGAATGATATGAGTCACACGTCCGGGGTCCGGCAGGCCCAGAAGGAGAAGACGCGGCGCGCGCTGCTGGACGCGGGGCTGCGGCTGCTGGAGGACCAGAGCCTGAGCAGTCTGGGGCTGCGGGAGGTGACCCGGGTGGTGGGGGTCGCGCCCGCCGCCTTCTACCGTCACTTCCGGGATCTGAGCGACCTGGGCGTCGCCCTGGTCGAGGAGTCGCTGGGCAGTCTCCACGCCCTGATCCGGGCGATACTCGCCGACCAGATCGGGGACCAGGAGCGGATCGAGGCCACCGTCGAGGCGGTCGCCGAGCAGGTGCGCCGCTACCCCGCCCACATCCGCTTCATCGCGCGTGAGCGGCACGGCGGGGTCCGTCCGGTGCGGGAGGCGATCGCCGCCGAACTGGACCGGTTCGCCGATGAGGTGGCGGACTCCTTCGCTCCGCAGCTGACGCCGGAGGGCTGGTCCGCCGAGGACGTCCGGATCCTCGCCCAGATGTACGTCGACCACATGGTGATGACCGCGACCGCGTTCCTGGAGGTCCCGCCGGACCGTCCGGAGGAGGAGCGCCGGGTGGCCGACACCGCCCGCAAGCAGCTGCTGCTGATCAGCCTCGGGCGCCGGCACTGGCGCGACGGGTGACCTCCACGCCGTAGGCGCCGTCGGCGTCCTGGCCGGTGACCCGCACGGTGACCCGGGTGCCGCCCGCGGTCCCGGTGAAGGTCTGCCCGGGGCCGAAGGCCGCGTCGCTGAGCTCGGGGTGGACATTGCGCTCCCGGGTGCAGCCGCGGCCGTCGGGCGTGCTGTCCATGACGGTGACCGGGCCGCCGCCGGAGTCCACCCGGGTGTCCACCCGGGAGATGAGCACCCCGGGTTTGCAGACCGCCTCGTCGTTGCCGCCGCCCGTCCGCACCTCGACGGCGTAGCCGGTGGACGCCGAGACGGGCACGAAGACCATCTTGGTGCCGTCCGCCCGGTGCAGCGGGGTCAGGGTGTGGGCCGAGGCGCCGGACCGGGAGGCGCAGGCCACCTGGCCGGGACCGAACCAGCCCAGCTTCCACTTGTGCCAGGCGAGCAGATCGTTGCCGGCGCCCCAGTCCTCGGACATCACGTCCCAGTGGCCCACCTTGTCCCCGCCGCCGCGGGTGTAGAGGTCGGGCAGTCCGAAGACATGGCCGTTCTCGTGCGGCAGCACCCGGTAGCCGGTGCGGTGCAGTGAGCCGGAGCCGTCGTCCTGGCGGCTGTAGACGAAGGAGACGTTGGCCAGCGGCACTCCGTCGGCGATGGGGGCGCGCTGGTTGTCGGCGTAGGTCACCGAGAGCACGGCATGGGCGGCGGGCGGTCCCGCGTTCGGTGTCACCAGGACGTTGACCAGGTCGTAGCGGCTGAAGTCGATCTTGCGATCGGCCGCCTCGGCGAGGTCGGCCACCAGCTTGCGGTAACCGGGCTCGAACGGACTGCCGCGCTTGATCCCGTAGGACTTGAACGAGTGCGGCATCCGCAGCCAGCGCTTGATGGGCATCGCGGGACGGTAGTCGAGCCGGCCGTACGAACTCTGCGCGAACCAGCGCGTGGTCTGCGGGAAGAACTCCTCGAAGCGCTCCCGGGCGGTGCCCTTGCCGTGTACGTCGGGGAAATCGATCATGAGGTTGAGCGCGTGGACCGTCCCGGTGCTGCGGCTGTAGCCGCGATGGGTCGGGATGCCCTCGGACATCTGGAGGCCGTGCGCCGGGGCCAGGGTGCACGGCTCCAGTGAGCCGGTTGCCGGACGGGCGGACAGGGCGGGCGCCCGCTCGGGGGAGGCGGGCGCCGAGGGATGAGGGGTCGCCGCCGGGGCCACCACCGCCGCCGTGAGCACGGCTGCGGCGGCGAACGCACTGCCCCGGCGGGGCCTGCGTATTCGCGGGCGTATTCGCGGGTGAGAGGTCTCACGGCTCTTGCTCATCGCCGACCACGGTGTGTCGGGGGGGGGGGGGGCGCACGCCAAAACGGACGGGGGGGGGGAAAAAACGGTTCGTCCGGGGGGGGAGGGAGGACGGGCGAAGGTGGGGGAGACCCCCCACAAAAAAGGGAAGTC